>WFPR01000041.1 GCA_015487455.1 Candidatus Bipolaricaulota bacterium | reverse complement strand
GCTGGGGACCGTGCTGGGGACGCTGCTGGGGACGCTCGCCGGGGTGGTCGAGGCCGCGGGCGTGTGGGCCCTGATCGACTGGCTCTTCGAGCCGGGGCGCGCCGAGGAGCTGGTCGGCGCCCCCGAGACCCCGCCGTTCCTCAAGCGCGCCGTGCCCCTGGTCATCGAGTTCTTGAGGCCCTACGAGGAGGCCCTCAAGGAGGTGGCCGTGGTCTTCCTCCCCGTGGTCACCGCCTCGTACTGGGGGACGGTGGGCTTCAACAGCGGCGCCCGGATGCGCTCAGCGCCTTAATCGGGAATCGGGCAACAACAAGGAGGGAGATCGCCATGATCATGGGCGTGGCGGAGTTCGAGCGCCTGTTCCGCCTGGCGGCCTCGCTGGACGTCGACAAGGACGACCTGAAGCGGCTCTCGGACTTCGTGCGGGACACGCTGCACGACCTGCTCCTCATGGGGGAGCGGACGGCCAAGGCCAACGGCCGGGACGTCATCCTCGACATCGACGTCCCGATCACGAAGGGGCTCCAAGAGCTCATTCAAGAGTTCGAGGCGACGGAGGTCGCGCCCAAGCTCGAGCCCATCCTCGACCAGCTCGTGCACATTTCCCGCCTCCATCTGGGGTTCTCCGAGGAGCTGCAGGCGCTGATCCCGAAGCTGGCGGGCGCGCTCACCATGGCCGTGGCCAGGACGATGAAGGCCCTCGACCCCGAGCTGAAGAACCCCCAGACGGAGCACTGGGAGCGGACGGCGACGATCTTCAAGCTGCTGCTCTGAACGCCTCACCCGCCCTTGCAGAGCGGGGCTTGTCTTTCGGCGACGTTTCGGCTACCGTACTGACTGAGCTGAGGCGTGCGGCGAGGAGGAGGCGACTCGATCCATCATGGGCGACTACGACGTGATCATCGTCGGGGGCGGCCCGGCGGGGCTGACGGCCGCGATCTACAGCTCGCGGGCCAACCTCAAGACGCTGCTGCTCGATAAAGAGCTGCCCGGCGGCCAGCTCAACGACACCACCGAGGTCGAGAACTACCCCGGCTTCGACGAGCCGATTGCAGGCCCGGAGCTGATGGAGCGCACCCGAAGGCAGGCGGAGCGCTTCGGCACCCGGATCGCCATGGAGGAGGTCATCAACGTCGAGTGGGGGCGTGACGGCCGGGACCACATGGTCATCACCCACGAGAACCGCTACGAGGCCCCGGTGGTCATCATCGCGACGGGCGCCAGCCCCGTGGAGCTGCCCGCCAAGGGGGCCGATCGCTTGAGGGGCCGCGGCGTCTCCTACTGCGCCGTCTGCGACGGCTACTTCTTCAGGGATCAAAACGTCTTAGAGGTCGGGGCCGGGGACTCGGGCTTCACGGAGACGCTCTTCCTCACCCGCGTCGTCCGGGAGGTGCGGATGGTCGTCCGCCACCCCGAGGACGACCCGAACCGCTTCAAGGCCAAGGACAAGAAGCTCGTCGAGCGGGTGCTGACCAACCCGAAGGTCAAGTTCATCTGGAACTCGGAGGTCGTGGAGCTGAAGGGCGAGGACAAGCTGGAGTCCGTGGTGCTGCGGCGGCTGGACACGGGCGAGCTGTTCGAGATGGACGACGTGGCGGCCGTGTTCGTGAACATCGGCCACAAGCCCGCCACCGACTTCCTGAGGGGCAAGCTGGAGATGGACGAGCGCGGCTACATCCTCACGGATCGGAGGATGCGCACGGCCGTGCCGGGGGTCTACGCCGTGGGTGACGTGCGGAAGTTCTCCGGCGAGTACGCCCAGGCCGTGATCGCGGCGGCCGACGGCTGCATCGCCGCCCTCGAAGCCGAGAAGTACCTGGGCGAGCGAGTCTGGCCCTTCAACCAAGACTGACGGCCTGACTGACGGGCCGACGACGGGCGGGCGAAGCAGAACGACCGATGCGGACGCGAATCGTGACGGGGCGGAGGCCGGGCGAGGCCGTCCCGGCGCGCTACCCGACGGTCCTGGAGATCCTGCAGGAGTCGATCTGGGCCCACGGGGACAAGCGGGCCGTCGTCACCCCGCCGCCCCAACCCCAATCCCAAGGCCAAAACGGGGGCGACTACGTCGAGATCTCGTATCGAGCCATCGGCGAGCTGTCGGACCGGGTTGCGGCGGCGCTCCAGCACGTGGGCGTGCGGCCCGGCGACCACGTCGCCATCCTCTCCAAGCCCCGGCCGGAGTGGTGCGTCGCGGCGCTCGGGGCGCTCAAGGCGGGCGCGCGGGCCATGCCGATCGACCCCCTGCTCAAGGCCCCCGAGATCCACCGCCTGCTGGTGGCCGGGGACGCCGTCGGCGTCCTCGTCAGCCACGAGCTGCTCCCCCTCGTCAAGGGGCTGGAGACGCTGGAGTTCATCGTCGACTTCGACCGGGAGCCCGAGGGGGCCGACGCCCGGGACGGGCGGCTCCGCTCCTGGGAGGGCTTCCTGGGGACGGCGAAGCACCCCTACCACAAGCGGGAGGTCCGCCCCGACGACGTCGCGTTTCTGCTGAGCACCTCGGGCACGACGGGCGACGCCAAGATCGTGATGCTGACACATCAAAACCTCACCTCGAACGTCTGGGGGGTGCTGCAGCGCCTCACCGTCAGCCCGGATGACGTGGTCGTCTCGATCGCGCCCTGGAACCACAGCCTGGGGCTGATCGTGCTGCTGACCGCGCTGCGGGTCGGGGCCACAATCGTGTACACGAACGAGTACACCCAGCTCCCCGAGCTGATGAAGCGCTACCGGGCCACGGTGCTGGTGGCGGTCCCCAAGCTCTACCACGCGATGTACCGTCGCCTGGAGGCGGCGCTGCAACAGAGGCGGGTGAGCCGCTGGCTCCTCAGGCTGGCGCCCCGGCTGCTCGGGCTCCAGGTCAAGCGGAAGCTGACGGGCGGGCGGTTGCGGTTCTTCGTCTCGGGGAGCGCGCCGCTGGCCCCCAACGTGATCGCGGGCTTCCGGCGCCTGGGGATCGGGATGATCGAGGGCTACGGCCTCACGGAGTCGAGCCCCGTGCTTACGTTCTCGACGCCCTTCAACGACAAGCCGGGCTCCGTCGGCCCGCCGCTCCCCAACGTCGAGCTGAAGCTCGTCGACGTCAACGAGGAGGGCATCGGGGAGCTGCTGGCCCGCGGCCCAAACGTCATGAAGGGCTACTACAAGAACCCCGAGCGCACCCGCGAGGCGATCGACGAGGAGGGCTGGCTGCACACGGGCGACCTGGCGTTCATCGACGATCAGGGCTGGGTCTACATCAAGGGGCGCCGCAAGAACGTGATCGTGCTCTCCTCGGGCAAGAACGTCTACCCCGAGGAGATCGAGTGGGAGCTCGGCCGCATCCCCTACGTCGAGGAGGTGCTGGTGCGGGCGGGCTACCGCGGCGACGAGGAAGTGATCCAAGCGTTAATCTACCCGAACTGGGAGGAGATCGGGAAGCCCTTGTCGCCCGAGGAGGTCCGCAAGCTCATCTGGGCCGAGATCAAGAAGCGCCATCACCATCTGGCCCCCTACAAGCGCATCAAGAGCGAGCAGGACGTGATCATCGTCGACAAGCCCTTTGAGAAGACGTCGCTTCGGGACATCAAGCGCTACCTGTACGTCCAGCCGAAGCTGCCCCCGACCCGGCGTCCCGAAGGGGAATCGGAGCCCCCGCACGAGCGTGAGGACGCAAGCTAGCCCGACGAGCCGCCTGGCGGCCTCCCTGTTGCTCCTCGGGGTGACCGTCGTCTGGGGCTGGACGTTCGTCGTCGTCAAGGAGAGCCTCCAGGAGGTCGACACCTTCACGTTTTTGTTTTACCGCTTCGCGCTGGCGTGGCTGCTGCTCCTCGCGTTCGTCGGGCCGCGCCTCCGCCCGCGGGCCGTCGAGCCCCGCGTCTGGGGCCGGGGCGCGCTGATCGGGCTCACGCTCTTCCTGGGCTTCTGGTTCCAGACGTGGGGGCTCCACCACACCACGGCCACCCACAGCGCCTTCATCACGGGCCTGAGCGTCGTGCTGGTGCCGGTGCTGGGGGTGCTGCTCTTCCGGGAGCGGGTGACGGCCGCGGCCTGGCTGGGCGCGGCCCTCTCCACCGTGGGGCTGGCCCTCATCGTCTTCGGGGCCTCGCCCCCCTCCGCGCTTGAGCCCGGCGCCGGCGTGGGCGTGCGCGTGAACCTGGGGGACGTCCTGACGTTCTTCGGCGCCGTCTCGTTCGCGCTGCAGATCCTGCTCGTCGGGCGCTTCGCCCGGCCTCAGGACGTCCAGCCCCTCCTCCTCGCCCAGATCGGCGTCGTGGCCCTCCTGAGCGCCCTGGGCATGGCGATCTTTGAGGGCGTCACCTGGCCGCGGGCGCCCGTCGTCTGGAAGGGGATCGTCGTGACGGGCGTCTTGGCCACGGCGGGGGCGCTCTGGGTGCAGGTGCGCTTCCAGCCGTTGGTGAGCGCCACGGGGGCGGCGGTGATCTTCGCGGGCGAGCCCGTCTTCGCCGCCCTCTTCGGCTACGTGCTGCTGGGGGAGCGGCTGGTCGGGGCGCAGTGGCCGGGCGCGCTGCTGATCCTGACAGCGATGCTCGTCGCCCAGTGGCCCACCCGACGTCGGGTCGACGAGGTGCTCGCCCGTCGGCGCCCGACGCCCGCTGGAGCTCAAGCGCAGGCGCAGGCTCAGACCCAGGCTCAGACGGGCGCGGGCGCCTCGGCCCCCGCCGGGACCTCCAGGGCGAAGCCGTCGTAGGCGACCTCCACGCCGCGATGGGTCGAGACGTGCGCCGCCAGCTCGTCGTGCGGCTTGTTGTCGTGGTTGATGTGCGTCAGGATCAGGCGCTTGACGCGGAGGGCCTCCTTGAGCCGGAGCGCCCGCTCGACGTCCAGGTGGTCCTCGCGGTCGCTCCGGAAGAAGGGCGTGTTGGTGATGAGCACGTCGGCCCCCTCGATGAGCAGGCGGGCGTAGCGGCTGAAGCGCACCCCCGTGTCTGACGTGAGCACGACCTTGTGGCCGCCCTCGAAGAGGGCCAGCCCGTACGTCGGGACGGTGTGCACCACCTGGAACGGCACGAGGTGGAACGCCCCGAAGTGCAGGGTCGCGCCCGGCAGGCACGGCAGGTGGAAGGCGATCTCGGGCAGCCGCTCGCCCCACTCCCGCTGGCGCACGCTTCGATACACATCAGGGGTGGCGATCAGGTCCAGACGCCCCGGCCAGTAGCGGAACTCGTTGAGCCCGCCCGAGTGGTCGTAGTGCGCGTGCGTGAGGTAGATCCCGTCGAGCTGGGTAATGCCGTGGGCGTCGAGCAGGCGGCGCACCCGGGGGGGCGTGTCGACGAGCAGGTTGTAGTCCGGCAGCTTGACGAGGATGGCGCTGCGCTCGCGGCGGAGCTTGCCCCCCTCCGCCCTCGCCCGCTGACAGTGGGCACAGGTGCAGCCGATTCGCGGGATGCCCTCCGCCGAGCCGGTTCCTAAGAACAGAATCTCCATGGTTGCTGCCCGCTTCGCTTGTTTGTGTCGGTGTCGGCGTCGTCCCCGTCGCCCTCACACTTCCACGACCAAGCCGTCATAGGCCACCTCCACGCCGGGATGGGTCGAGACGTACGCCTCCAGCTCGTCGTGCGGCTTGTTCCGATGGCTGATGTAGGTGAGGATCGTGCGCTTGGCCCCCACCTCCTGGTGCAGCCGGATCGCCTCGACAACGGTGATGTGGTCCTCCTTGGGGGGCTCGAACGTCGGCGTGTTGACGATGATCAGGTCCGCCCCGCGCATGAGGTAGCGGGCGTAGTTCGTCAGGCGGTTGGGCGTGTCGTTGGTGTAGATCACCCGCACCCGGCGCTCGACCTCCTGGAAGAGCACCCCGAAGATCGGCTCCCGCCGCCGCACGGAGAAGGGCAACAAGATGAACTTGTCGAAGTACAGGGGCACCCCCGGGTAGTACGGGATGTGGAAGACGATGCGGTCGAGGTGCTCGGCCCAGTACTCCTCGCGGATGTGCTTGTAGAGGTGCTCCTCAGCGAGCAGGTCGAGCGGGTGCGGCCAGTACTCGAACTCGATGAGTCCGCCGATGTGGTCGTAGCGGGCCCGGGTGGCCAGCAGCCCGTCGAGGTGGGTGATGTTCGCCTCGTCGATGAGGGTGCGGATGTCGGGCGGCGCCTCGACGAGCAGGGTGTAGCCGGGCAGCTCGACGAGGATCGAGCTGCGCTCGCGGCGGAGCTTGCCCCCCTCCGCCCTCGCCCGCTGACAGTGGGCGCACTCGCAGCCGATCGCGGGGATGCCCTCGGCCGCCCCGGTGCTCAGGAACGTGATTCGCATTCCACTGCCGTCTCGCCCTCAGTCGGTCGGCGAGCCCCCAAGCGGGCAGGAGCCAAGCCGGATGCGGTACTATACCCGTCAAGCCTCCCCTTGTCAAGGCCCTTTCGGGCGGCCCTAGGCCCGTTGGGGGTGGGGGACGGGGGCCTCCTCCTCGGCCTCGGCGAGGAGCGAGCGGCCATCGGGGCCGAAGAGGTGGAGCTTGTTGGGGTCGGGGACCAGCCAGAGGCGCTGGCCCATCGTCACCCGGCGCTCCGGGTCGGTGAGCGCCCGCAGCCGGGGCCCGTCGCCCCCGTCGCCGAGCCGGAAGTGCACCAACAGGTCCCCGCCCAGCGTCTCCGCCAGGTAGACCTCCGCTGGGAAGCCCTCGGGGGTTTCGGTCTCGCTCAGCTCCACGTCCTCGGGCCGGAGGCCCAGGGTGAGGGTTGCGCCCTCCTCGAGGCGGCGCGCTTCGAGGCGCCGGGCGAGGGGCTCGGGCAGCCGGAGCGCGCGGCCGCCGGGCAGCTCGAGCTCACCGCCTCGGCGATAGCGCACCTCGAATAAATTCATGGGCGGGTCGCCGATGAACGAGGCCACGAACAGGTTCGCCGGGCGGTTGTACAGCTCCTCGGGGGTGGTGTACTGCTGCAGGACGCCCTGGTGCATGACGGCCACGCGGTCGGCCATCGAGAGGGCCTCGATCTGGTCGTGGGTGACGAGGATGGTGGTGATGCCCAGCTCCTTCTGGAGGCGTTTGATCTCGGCGCGCGTCTCGATGCGCAGCCGCGCGTCCAGGTTGCTCAAGGGCTCGTCCAGGAGCAGCACCTCGGGCTCCTTGACGAGGGCGCGGCAGAGGGCCACCCGCTGCTGCTGGCCGCCCGAGAGCTGCGCGGGTCGTCGATCGAGCAGGTTCTCGATCTGGGCGAGCTTGGCCACCTCCCGCACGCGCCGCTCGATCTCCGCCCGGGGCGTCTTGTTGAGGCGCAGCGGGAAGGCGATGTTGTCGAAGACGCTCATGTGCGGGTAGAGCGCGTAGCTCTGGAACACGAGCCCCACGTAGCGGTCCTTGGGGGCCACGTCGTTGACGCAGACGTCGTCGAAGTAGATCTTGCCCTCGGTGGGCTCGTAGATGCCCGCGATCATCAGCAGGGTGGTCGTCTTGCCGCAGCCCGACGGCCCCAACAGCGCCACGAACTCGCCGTCGGCGATCTCCAAGTTGAGGTCGTCCACGGCCACGACGTTGCCGAACCTCTTCGTCAGGTGCTCCAAGCGAATGGACGCCATCGTCTCCTCTCCGCCCCGCTTCGCCTTTTGGGTGGGATTGTAGCTCAGCGGCCGCCCTTGAGTCCACCGACGGTCACCTGCATCAGCCCCTTCTGCGTGAAGATGAAGAAGACGATCACCGGGATCATGTAGAAGAGGGCCACGGCCGCGACCACGCCGTACTCGACGACCTGGAACTCCCCGATGATCGAGTTCAAGTACAGCGACAGGGTGTAGAACGCCTCGCTGAAGATGAAGGTGTAGAGGAAGATGAACTCGCCCCAGCCCGCCAGGAACGAGAAGATGGCGATGGCGGCGATGCCGGGGCGGATCTGGGGCAGGATCACCTTGTACCACGCCTGGAAGCGATTGCAGCCGTCGACGTAGGCCGACCATTCGACCTCCCAGGGGATGGCGTCGAAGAAGCCCTTGATGATCCAGGCCGACCAGGGGATCTCCAGCGCCGCCTTGACCAACACCACCCCCCAGAGCGAGTTGAGGAACGGCAGCCCCGTGAACTTCATCAAGTACAGCAGCACGAAGAAGATCGCGATCATCAGGGTCACGCCGGGGAAGGCGTGCAGCAGGATGGTCAGCTGCATGATCGACTGCCGCCCCCGGAAGTCGAAGCGCGACAGCGCAAACCCCGCCAGCGTGCTGATCAGCACGATCAGCACCGTCACGCCCCCCGCGAACAGCAACGTGTTCCCGGTCACCGTCCAGATGCTGGGGTGGACGCTCGTCCCGATGCGCAAGGGCTCCCAGAGGAAGCGCCAGTTGTTCAGCGTCAGCTCCTGCGGGATGAACCCGAACAGCGTCTTCTTGCTGAAGGAGTTCATCAGCAGCCAGCTGTACATCACGACGATGGGGAGCGAGACGATCGCCAGCAGGACGTAGGGGAGGGCCGCGTAGAGGCGGGCCTTGGTCCGGGCGAAGCGCGTCAGATGAGCGTACTCGCGCTTCCGCTTCCGGCGCCTGGGCGGCGCCTCCACGGCCGCCGCCCCGACGGGGGTCGGGTTTGGATTTGGGGTCGAGTTCGAGCTTGAAGCCCTCATCGCATCAGCTCCATGAGCCGTCGGAAGCCGAAGATGCGCAGCATCAGCAGCGCGATGATCACGGCCACCGCCACCAGCACCATGGCGATGGCCGCGCCGTAGCCGTACTGGCCGCTGGCGAAGGCTTTGTAGTACGCGTACAACGACCAGACCTCGCTGCGGTGGTTGGGGCCCCCTTGGGTGACCAACAGGATGTACTCGTAGGAGGCGAGCAACGAGAGCGTCTGCCAGGTGGTCACGAACATCAGGGGCCACTTGAGCAGCGGGAGGATCACCCAGCGGACGACGCCCAGGTCGCTGGCCCCGTCGACCTTGGCCGCCCGGATGTAGTCGACGGGAATCGACTTGATCGCCGCGGAAAAGATGATCATCCCGAACGAGGCCCCGACCATCCCGTTGACCAGGATGATGGTGGCCATGGGGTACTCCGTCCGCCAGCTCAGCGGCGGCAGCCCGAAAGCCTGAAGCATCATGTTGAGCAGGCCGTACTCCGTCGGGTCGGTCATCCAGATCCAGAGCAGCGCGTAGACGACGGGCGGGGTCATCCGCGGCAGCAGCCACAGCGAGCGAAACGCCAGCCCGACGTTCTCCCGCTTGACGAAGTACGTCGTCAGCAGCGCCAGGAAGAGCCCGAAGATCACGTTGATCGACAGCGTGGCCGAGACGTAGACCAGGGTGTTCTTGGCGATCTGAGGGATAAGGGGATCCTGCAAGAACTTCACGTAGTTCTTGAGCCCGACGAACTCCCACCGCAGGCTGAGGGTCATGTCCGTGAACGCCAAGATCAGGTTGAGGATCACGGGCACGAAGAAGAAGACGACCACCAGCAGGAGCATCGGGAGGAGGAAGAGCCAATGGGTGGGGAAGCGGCGCAGCAGGCGCGTCCGAGGAGTGTTCAAGGGGGCGCGATACGCGCGCGCACGCTGCTCGACTGCTGCCCTCATCGCCGTGACCCCTAATTGTGTACTCGACCGCCTAGGGAAAAGTCAAGCGGGGGAGGCGTGTAGACCGATCGAGCTCCTCCCCCGCTCCCTTTCTCCTTTTCTTTCCTCCCGCGCGGGCGAGGCCGGGCCGTCGGGGTCGCGCCCTCTAGGGGCGTCGAGCAGGGCTTAGCGGATGATGACCTCGTCGCCCAGCTCGCGCTGCAGCTCGCCGACGAGGTCCTCCAGCGCCTGCTCCGGCGTCCGCGCGCCGGTCTCGACGGCTTGGATCGCGTTGTAGACGGCGCGGTGATAGACGTCGAACCGCTCGTGGTTGGGCAGGGTGGTGGTGTACTCCAGCATGTAGCTGACGGCGTTGCCGAAGCCCCAGTTGCGGTACTCGGCCGTGTTCGTCTTGCGGATGGAGAGCTTCCCCGCCTCAATGGCGTGCTTGGCCGCCAGGTCCTTGCGGACCGCGCCGATGGCCGCCAGCCGGAACGCCAGCTCGGGGTTCTGGCTCTGGCTGGTGATCACGTAGACGAACGGGTGGGACTGGGTGATCGGGCGCCCTCCCCGCTCCGGCGCGGGCACGAGCATGAAGCCCATGTTCTCCCAGAGGTAGTCCTCGGAGAGGGCCCCCAGCTCGCCGTGGTAGGGCACCCGCTGCCACTCGGCCCAGTGCCAGGTCCCGCCGAACCAGAAGAGCACCCGACCCTCGACCACGGCCTTGTGGATCGAGCGCCAGGAGGTGGCCGTCATGTCCGGCGGGGTGAGGCCCTCCTGCACCAGCCGGGCGTGGAACTGGAGGTTCTTCAGCATCGCCTGGCGGTCGAGCACCAGCTTGCCCGTCTCGGGGTCCTGGAGCTGGCCCCCGAAGGCCATGGTCATCATGTGGAAGTAGCCCCCCGGCGTGGGCCGGTGGAAGACCCCCCACTCGACCAGCCCGGCCTCCTTGGCCTGCTTGGCCAGCGCGATCATGTCGTCCAGGGTGAACTCCCCAGCCCGGACGCGCTCGGGCAGGGCCTCGATCTCGGCGTTGGACCAGCCGAGCTGGCGCAGCACGTCCTTGCGGAAGTAGACGGGCCGGGCCTCGGTGTCCTGGGGGACGCACCAGAGCTGGCCCTTCCAGGTGCAGGCCTGCCAGAGGTTGTCGAAGACGTCGTTCAGCTCGTACTGCTCCCAATACTTTTGGATGTACTCGTCGACGGGCACGATGTAGCCGGCGGCGGCCATCCAGGCGATCTCCTCGTGACCGCCGGTCCAAATGTCAGGCGCCTGCCCGGCTTGATACGCGATGACGAACCGCTGCCGATAGGCCGCCCAGTCCTGGACGTGGGTGAACTGGCAGGCGGGCTCGATCTTCAACCCCGTCTCGCTGCGCAGCTGCCCCGCCGCCTCCACCAAGTTGGAGCAGCGCGTCCCGTCCACCGGGCTCCCCGCAGCCCAGGCGGTGATCGTCACCACCTGTTGGGCCGCCGACGAGCCGACCGTCCCGCTCAACAGGGCGAGACCCACCAGCAGCACCCCAAGTAGACTCCATCGACTCCTCATCGACCCATCCCCTCCTTCTCGTTGTTCGACTTTTCGTTTTAAGACCGCCTTTCCTGGACGAGCTCGCTCAAGCGAGCCTAAGGAAGGTTGGTTGAGGCTTTCCGTCCGTGCTCCCCGACGGCCCGCTGCTCACCTCCTTGCCCCGCCTCCTCGCTAGCAGGGCGGCCCGCGCGGTGCTAAGGTGTGGCGCTAGATACTTACCGAGTCGGCCCCGACTTGTCAAGTCCCGCTCTCAGCGGAGCGTCCCCAGGGCGCGCTCCCGCTTCACCACGAAGAGCCCAAGAGCGTAGTCGCTCAGCCCCCCGACCCAGATCAGGAAATCCTCGAACAGCACGAGCCCACAACCGAAGATCACCAAGGGGCGGTCGCCGTAGCCCTCGTTCAGCCCCCGGGGCGCCAGGACGTAGTCGCTGATGGCCTTGAGCCGCCCCTCGGCGTCCACGAGGGCCAGCCCGTTGCGGTATGACAGATCATCCCGGAGCACGCCGTGCCAGCCCACCAAGTATTCATCGTCGCGCAGGGGCACGGCGTTCGTGGACCAGCCGACCTTCAGCTCCCAGGGCTCGAAGGGGAGCACGGGCTCCAGCTTGCTCAGCGTCAGCCCCTGAAGGTCCGCCTCGGCCCGCCAGCCGAGCTGCAGCTTCCCCCCGTCGGGGGTGGGCCGCGGGACGTCGGGCCGGGTGAGCAGCACGGCCCTCCGGGCGTCTAGGAAGCGCACGACGGCGCTGTCCTTGTTGTCCGGGACCCACCTCTCATGCCCGTCACACGCCGAGAAGAAGCCCCGGCGCTTGAGCCGGAGCGCCCTGAAGTTGAGCTCAGCCTCGCCCCCGCCCTCGTCGAACTCGGCCAGGGCCAACACGGACTTCTTGACGAGCTGCCCGTCCTGGGTGTAGTGCTTCGAGCCGGTGTAGAGCAGCCCGAGCCCCCCGTCGGGGCCCTCGAAGGCGCGGGCGTCCTCGCAGCCGTGGCCGAACTCCCACGGCTCCTGGGGCCACAGCACGATGCGCGTCTCCAGCGGCTCCTCAAGCGCCAAGCGCCCCTCCACGACCCGCTCGACGTCGAGCGCGAAGACGCCGACGCTGGAGCAGTAGCAGTAGTAGTCGAACACGAGCCGCGGGAAGACGTACAGCGTGGAGCCCTTGAGCAGGGCGCCGGGGTTGAACGCCGCCAAGGGCTTTGAGCGCAAATAGTTCACAACACGAAGATCGTCGGGGCGGATGTACAGCCGCGTCTCGAAGACGTCGGTCGTGACGTTCCGCCGGAGCCCCCGGCGCTCCTCGAGGAACGCTTGGGCCTCCTTGGCCAGCCGTTCGGGAAGGGAAGGCATCGTCGTCACCTCAACTCGACTCAATTCAATTCAAATTCAACGCGCAACGCTTCGGGCTACAGCCCCAGCCGCCGGAGATGGTCGCGGTTCCGCCGGGCGCTCTCCTTCGGGTTGCGCGGGAGCCTCGCGCCCGACCCCGCCTCAAGCAGCACGTCCTGCTCGACGACGACCCAGCCTCGATAGCCCGACCCCTTCAGCGCCTCCACGACAGCCGGGAAGTCCACGCCCCCCCGCCC
>WFPR01000040.1 GCA_015487455.1 Candidatus Bipolaricaulota bacterium | reverse complement strand
GTCCCAGCGCCAGCCCGCCGTCGTTGGGCGGGACCCGCTCGTGGGCGAAGGGCACAAAGCCCTCGGCCCTCAGCTTCTGAAGCGCTAGCTCCACAAGGAGCTTGTTCTGGAAGCAGCCGCCGCTGAGCACCACCCGCTCGAGCCCCACGCGCCTCGCGACCTCCACGATCGCAGCCGCCAACGCCTCGTGGAAGCCGCGGGCGATTCGCCCCACGGGCACGCTTTGCTGCTGATCGTTCAAGATCGCCCGAACCAGCGGCCTCCAGTCCACCACGTTTACGCCCTTCGACTCGATTATAGCAAAGGGATAGGCTCCGGCTGCGTCCGCGGCGCCCTCGGCCCGGAACTCCAACGCCATCGCGGCCTGGCCCTCGAAGCTCACCCGCTGGCGGACGCCCAGCAGCGAGGCCACGGCGTCGAAGAGCCGTCCGGCGCTCGACGTCCAGGGCGCGTTTACGCCCCGTTCTAGCATCCTCCGCAGGGCACTCAGCTCCCGGGGGGCGAACGCCCGCAGCGTCGGGACGTTTTGTTCTTGTTCAAAGGCCCGTTCGCCGAGCAGCTCGTACAGGAGGCCCAGCGCCGCCCGGCGCGGCTCTTTCACGGCCCGCTCGCCCCCCGGCAGCCGGAAGCGCCGAAGATGCGCTATCCGCTCCGCCCGGCCCTTCTCGCTCAAGACGAAAAACTCGCCGCCCCAGACGGTCCCGTCGAGCCCGTAGCCCGTCCCGTCCCACGCGACCCCCAGCGCCGGGAGCTTGACGTCGTGCTCGGCCACGCCGCTCCAGATGTGGGCCACGTGGTGCTGGACCCGGACAAGGGGCTTCCCGAGCGTTCGGGCGTGCTGGGTGGAGGCGTAGTCGGGGTGGGCGTCGCACACGACCACGGCGAGCTCCCGCTCGTAGAGCTTGGCGAGGTCGCGAATCGCCCGGAGGAACGCCCGACGGGTCTCGGGCGCGTCCAAATCGCCGACGTGCTGGCTCAGGAACACCTCGCGCCCGATCGCCAGGGCCACGGCGTTCTTGAGGTGCCCGCCGACGGCCAGCCACGCTTCCGAGCTCGAACTCGAGCCCGAGCCCGAGCTCGGGCGGGCAGGCACGGGCCACGACTCGGGCAGCGAGACGGGCAGCGGCGCGTAGCCCCTGGCCCTCCGCAACACGACGGCCCGCCCGTCGATCACCCGGACCACGGAGTCGTCGCAGGGGCGGGCGATGGGACGGTTGTGCACCAAGAAGAGATCCGCGATGCCCTTCAAGCGCGTTAAAGCCTCGCGCTCGTCGGTGCAGATGGGCTCCTCGGAGAGGTTGCCGCTGGTGGCCACCACGGGGAAGCCCAGCTCCCGCATCAACAAGTGGTGCAGCGGTGTGTACGGCAACATCGCACCCAGGTAGGGGTTTTCGGGCGCGACCGCCTCGGCGACCTCGCGCTCCCCGCGGGGCGAGCGCCGGAGCAGCACGATGGGCGCCTCCGGCGAGGTCAAGAGTCGCTCCTCCTCAGGAGCGACGCGGCAGTGGGCCCTCAGCAGATCGAGCGACGGATACATCAGCGCGAAGGGCTTCTCGCCGCGGCGCTTCCTCCGCCTCAGCTCCGTCACGGCCCGCCCGTCCTGGGCGTCTACAATCAAGTGGAAGCCCCCGAGGCCCTTTAGGGCGACGATCCGTCCCCCGCGGATCGCCTCCGCGGTCCGCTTCAGCGCGTCGTCGTGTGTAGCTATGAGTGTCCCGTCGGGCGCCCACAGCTCCAGGTGGGGCCCGCACTCCGGGCAGGCGTTCGGCTGCGCGTGGAACCGTCGATCCAGGGGGTTCTCGTACTCCTCTTGACACCGAGGGCACAGCGCGAACGCCCGCATCGTGGTGTTCGGGCGATCGTAGGGCAGCCGCTCGATGATCGTAAATCTAGGCCCGCAGTTCGTGCAGTTCGTGAACGGATAGCGGTGCCGTCGATCGCGGGGGTCGAAGATCTCCTGGAGACATTCAGGGCAGGTCGCGATGTCGGGGAGGACGAGGGCCGTCTTGGCGCCCGCCGCGTCGCTCGACTCGATGACGAACGCCGCCTCGCCTCGGGGCTCTCGCTCCTCGCACTCCACCCGCTGCACCACGGCCCGCGGCGGCCTTTCGGCCTCGAGGCGCGCGCGGAACTCCTCAAGCTTGGAGGGCGGTCCCTCGACCTCGATCGTGACGCCCTGGGGGGAGTTGCGCACGAAGCCCTTGAGGTCGAGCTCGCGGGCCAAGCGATACACAAACGGCCGGAAGCCCACGCCCTGGACGGCCCCCCGCACGCGAAGCCTCAAGCGCCTTGCACCCTCAGCCCCCATGTCGATGCCCGAGCAAGGCGGTCAGCTCCTCGCGCACGCGCCGGGTGACTTCCTCGACGGCCCGCTCGACGGCCGGGCTGAGCGCTCCGCCCGCGCCCAGCGCGAAGCGCTCCCCCTCGATCGCGTAGACGATCAGCGCCGGGGGCAGAGCACTCAGGGCGCGGGCCAGCTCGATCGCCTCGGCCAGCCCGACGCCGTGCGTCGAGACCCCGAAGCGAAGGCGGGCGGGCAACGGCTTCCGATGCGCCTCGAAGCGCCTCACGGTGCCGGGAGACATCCCCGAGCGCATCGCGTCCACGACGATGACGGCGTCGCAGCCCCGCCACAGCTCCAGGAGGGCGAGGGGGTCGCCGTCGTGCCCGCGGATCTCCACGCCTTCGGGGACGCGCTCGAAGCGCTTAAGCAGGCGGCGGACGACGAGGAGCCCCACGGCGTCGTCCGCCCGCTCGGGGTTGCCCAGCCCGATCACCGCCGCCCGCCTCGCCTCAGAGCGCCCTACCCCCGCTCCAGGTGCAGCTTCAGGAAGTGCGTCGCGCACGAGATGCAGGGGTCGTAGTTCCGCACCGCCTGCTCGCACTTCCACTGCAGCTCCTCCTCCGGGAGCTGTAAATACCGGGCCACGAACTCCCGCAAGTCCCGCTCGATTTGGGCTTGGTTTTGGGAAGTGGGCGGGACGATCTTCGCGTCCAGAATTGTGCCGTCGGCGTCGAGGGTGTAGCGGTGATAGAGGATGCCGCGGGGCGCCTCGGTGCAGCCGTAGCCCGTGGCCGCCCTGGGCTCGACGTCGAGGAAGGGCCGCTCCGGCTCCTCGTAGTCGTCGATCAGGCGCAGCGCCTCGTCGCAGGCATAAAGGATCTCCACGGCCCGCGCGATAATGCTCTGAAACGGGTTCCGGCACTCGGGCAGGAAGTTCGCATCTTTGGCGGCCTGCCGAGCGAGGGGCGAGAGCTTGTCAAAATTGAGGTTGAAGCGGGCCAGCGGCCCCACGAAGTACGTCCCCCGGCCCTTGATCCGCGAGTGGAGCGCGTTCGAGTGCGGGACTTGCTCCTCTTCAAAGTGCGCGTCGTACTCGCGAATCGCGATGTCCAAGCCCCTGTTGGAGACGAGCCGTCCGTCCAAAATGGCGTACTCCTCGGGGTGCCTCAGCGCGACGAACTCGTAGTCCGGCTCGAAGTCGGGGAACTCAAAGCCCGCCACCCAGCGGACGGTCTCGTAGGCCGCCTCGCGCGCCCACTCCAGCTTCTCCTTCATTGACAGAAGCTCCTGTCGGGTGGGCGCGCGGTAGAAGCCCCCCACCCGGGGGTTGATCGGGTGGATCTCCCGGCCCCCGATGAGCGCCAGCAGCTCGTTGCCCACCTTCTTGAGCTGGAGCCCCTTCTGGACCCAGTCAGGGTGGTCGCGGGCCATCTCGATCGCGCTTTGATAGCCCAAGAAGTCGGGCGCGTGGAGCAAGAAGACGTGCAGCGCGTGGCTCTCGATCCACTCGCCGCAGTAGATGAGCCGCCGCAGCGCGCGCAGCGGCCCCTCGACGTTGACGCCGCAGGCGTCCTCCATCGCCGTGGCGGCGCTCATTTGATACGCCACGGGACAGATCCCGCAGATGCGGGCCGTAATATCGGGGGCCTCGAGGAAGGAGCGCCCCCGCAGGAACGCCTCGAAGAAGCGCGGGGGCTCGTAAATTCGGAGCCGCACGTCCTCGACGCGCCCGCCCTTCACCCTGACGTCGAGGGCCCCCTCGCCCTCGACGCGGGCCAGCGCGTCCACCCGAATTCTTTTCACCTGGGGCTTGCGATTATCCCGTTTCCCTTTGGACATGACGGGTGCTCTCCTCTCGGAACTCCGGGGCGTAGGCGTTGAACGTCCTCAGGGCTCTTACCACGTCGCGCTCGGGGACGTTCAGTTTCGTCTGCCACCAGCCCATGAGCGAGCGGGGGTTGGGCGTCTCCTTGGGGCCGAAGCAGGCGTAGCACCCCCGATCGTACGCGGGGCAGATCGCGCCGCAGCCCGCTTGGGTGATGGGGCCCAGGCACGGCGTCCCGCGCGCGACCATGACGCAGACCGTCCCGCGCCGCTTGCACTCCACGCAGACGCTGTACGTCGGGACGTTCGGCCTGCGCCGGTGGAGAAAGGCCGTGATCACCTCAAGCAATTGGTGCTTGTTGATGGGGCAGCCCCGCAGCTCGAAGTCCACGGGGACGTGCTCGGCGATGGGCGTAGACCTCTCCAGCGTCTCGATGTAGTCGGGCCGCGCGTAGACGATCTGCAGGAACTCTTGAACGCTCTGGAAGTTCCGCAGCGCCTGGATGCCCCCGGCGGTGGCGCAGGCCCCGATTGTGATTAAAAATCTCGACTGCCTGCGGATCCTCTGGATGAGTCTCGCGTCGTGGGGCGTGGTGATCGAGCCCTCCACGAGCGAGAGATCATAGGG
>WFPR01000039.1 GCA_015487455.1 Candidatus Bipolaricaulota bacterium | reverse complement strand
CATCGGCACCGTCGAGATCCACGGCTCGAAGGGGCCGTTCACGCCCGAGGAGCTGAGGGAGCACCAGGACAAGCACCTGGCCGACGAGAAGCTGCTCAAGGAGTACGCTCGAGGCCAAAAGCTCTGGGCCTGGGAGCTGCGCGACGCCCGGAAGTTTGAGGAGCCCATGGACGTCGTGCCCAAGCGGGGCCAGCGCACCTGGGTGAAGCTCGACGAGGCCGGGAAAGCCCAACGGTCCCGCCCGCGGTCAAGCTCACCGAGCTCACGGAGAGGGGGAGGCCGAGGCTAGCTCAGCTCGGTGTAGCGCAGCTCAGCGCCTCGTGCGGGCCTTGGCCTTGAGCGGCACCCGTTCCAGCATCCATAGGATCTTTTGGAAGTCGTCGGGCAACGGCGCCTCGAAGCGCACCGTCCGGCCGTCCGGGTGGGTGAACTCCAGCTCGGCGGCGTGCAGCAGATGCCGCCGCAGGCCCAGCTCCACCCGCAGGCGGTCGTTGGGCTGCCCCTCGCCGTAGAGGTCGTCGCCCACGATCGGGTGGCCGAGGGCCGCGAAGTGCGCCCGGAGCTGGTGGGTGCGCCCCGTCCGCGGCCGGGCCTCCACGAACGAGAACTCCAGCTCGTCGTAACGATACAGCTCCAGCAGCTTGTAGGCGGTGTGCGCCCAGATCCCGCCCCTCTTTACGGGTAGCATCAGCGCGACGCGCTTCGAGCGGATGAACTTCTTCTTCAAGGGCAGGAAGATCTCGCCCTCGGGCTCCTCGAGCCGCCCCCAAAGCAACGCCAGATAGCGCTTCTTGAGCTGCTTGAGCTTGATCTGGCGGTTGAGGCCGCGGACGGCCTCGCGCGTCTTGGCCATCACGATGAGCCCCGACGTCTCGACGTCGAGGCGCTGGACGAACGCGGGCTTGAAGTCGTCTCGGGGCCGAAAGCCCGACAGCTCCAGATGCGCGAGGGCCACGTGCAGCAGCGTCTGTTCAGAAGGGTGGTGGCGGTCGCCGTGGACGGGCCACCCCGCCGCCTTGTCGATGACGAGAATGTGCTCATCTTCATGGACGATGCGCCGCCGCAGCTCGAGCAGCGACAGCTCGACGCCCTCTCCCCGCCCCTTCGCTTGAGCGTCGGCCCCCATGGTGCTCTCAATCATTCAACCCGACGGGCCGAGGGGCGTCAAGCTGTAGCTCAAGCCGTGAGGGCTAATGGCGGTACACGATGCGCCCGCGGGTCAGATCGTAGGGCGACAGCTCGACGGTCACCCGGTCCCCCGTCAGGATGCGGATGCGGAAGCGGCGCATCCGGCCCGACGAGTAGCACAGGATCTCGGGTCCGTCGTCCAGCTGCACCCGGTACATCAGGTGGTTGAGTGCCGTGGTGACCCTCCCCTGCCGGGTGATCAGCTCGTCCCGCTTGGCCATGGCCGTTTCACCTCCTGAGTTCAGGTCTTTGGGTCTCACGCGGCGGACACGACGGCCAAGCCAAGCGGTCGGAGCCCGCCCGTCCGTTCGCGTTCGCCGGGGTGGACGCCGGTCGAGTCGAGGGGTTGGGCCCACCGTAGCACGGATCGCGTCGAAAGTCAAGTCGTCGAGGCTGCAACGCGCCCCCGGGGCGGGTATCATGGGCAAGATCCGGCCGTGGGTGCGGGACCGAGCGTCCGAGAGCGCGTGGAGCACGTTCGGGAGCGGATCGCGCGGGCCGCCGAGCGCGTCGGCCGAGCCCCTGACGAAGTGCGGGTCCTGGCCGCGACCAAGGGGCGCTCCGTGGCTGAAATTCTGGAGGCGATCCGGGCGGGAATCGACCTCATCGGCGAGAACACCGTGCAGGAGGCCCTGGCCAAGTTCGAGTTCCTGCCCGAGGCGCTGGAGAAGCACATGATCGGGACGCTGCAGCTCAACAAGGTGAAGGTGGCCGTGCGGCTCTTCCACGGCGTGGAGTCCGTCAACTCGCTCGAGCTGGCCCGGGCGATCGACCGAGAAGTCGCAAAGCTCAGGCGGGCGGAGCCGTACCCCGTGCTGGTGGAGGTCAACCCGGCGGGCGAGGCGACCAAGCGCGGCCTCCCCCCCGAGGCCGTGGAGCCCCTGATGGAAGAGCTCTCAAGGCTTGAGCGCGTGCGGGTCGAGGGCCTGATGGCCATGGTGCCCTACGACGACCCCCAACGGCTGCGGCCCCACTTCCGTTTGATGAGGGAGCTGTTCGACTCGCTGGGGCGCGAAGCCCGGCGAAGGGGCTGGAAAAACGTCGAGATGCGCTGGCTCTCGATGGGCACCTCGAACGACTTCGAGGTGGCCGTCGAGGAGGGGGCCAACCTCGTGCGGCTGGGGACGGTCCTGTTCGGGCCGAGGAAGGGCTGAGCGATGCACGAGCTGCAGCACCAACTGCGCCGCCTGCGGCGGGCTCTGTGGGGCAGCCCCGAGCCCGTCACCCGCACCCTGCTCGCCATCAACGCCCTGACGTTCCTGACGTTCTTCTTGTCGGCATACGTGCTGAAGTTGGGCAACCCGTGGGCCTGGCTCACGTTCTCCACCAGCGGGCTGCTCGGGAAGCCCTGGACGCTGCTGACGTACCCCTTGGTCACCTACGATCCCCTCACGCTGCTGTTCGCGGGCTACTGGCTCTGGGTCGTGGGCGGGACGCTGGAGCGCTCCTGGACAAGCCCCGTCTTCCTGCGCTTCGTTGCGGGGGTGACGCTGGCCACGTCCCTCAGCCTTTGGGTGGGCGGCTGGCTGCTCCCGGCGATCGGGCTGGAGCCCACGAGGGCCGTCGTCCTCAGCGGGCTGTGGCTGCCGCTGGCGGGGCTCACGGTCGCCTGGTGCCGCCTCAACCCCGAACAGATCGTGCTGCTGGGCTTCGTGCTGCCCATCCCCGGCCGGGTCCTGCTCTGGATCACCATCGCGCTCGTATATTTTGGGGTGGCGATGGGGTGGCGGGCGCCGTGGCTGGGACTCTTCGCGCTCGCCGGGGTCGGCTACGCGTATTTGTTTGCAGAGCGACGCTTGAGGAGCCCTCTGACGGTCTATGCCCGCACGATTGCGAGGCGCGATCGCGCTCAAGGGGAGCGGGCCCGGCCCCCGACGCCCCTCGAGCGGGCGATCGACTGGCTGCTCCTCTACTGGGAGCGGGCCAAGCGGCGCTACCTGCGCCCCCGGCGCTAAGGGCCCTCGCCTTCGCTTTGGCTTTCATCCCTGCCGTCCGTCCCGCGCCCCTGGAGGAGCCGTTCGCGCAGCGCCCGCCAGCGCTCCAGGCGCGCCTGGAGCGCCCGCTCGAAGCCCCGACCCGTCGGACGGTAGTAGACGCGATCCCGCAAGGCGTCGGGCAGGCAGCGCATCGGCGCGACGCCCTCCTCGTAGCGATGGGCCGACTCGTAGGTTCGCCCGTAGCCCAGCGCCCGCATGAGCGCCGTGACGGGGTTCCGAAGGTGCAGGGGGACGGGCTCGTGGCGGGTCTCCTCCACGTCGCGTTGGGCCTCGCCGAACGCGCGGTAGAGGGCGTCGCTCTTGGGGGCCAGCGCGACGTAGACGGCCGCCTCGGCCAGGGCCAGCTCGCCCTCCGGCGACCCCATAAATTCATAAGCGTCCTTGGCCGCGATCGCGACGACCAGAGCCTGAGGGTCGGCCAGCCCGACGTCCTCCGCGGCGGCTCGCACGATCCGCCGGGCGACGTAGAGCGGGTCCTCCCCGGCCGCGAGCAGCCGGGCGAGCCAGTAGAGCGCCGCGTCAGGCTCGGAGTTGCGCAGCGACTTGTGGAAGGCCGAGATCAGGTTGAAGTGCTCCTCGCCGGACTTGTCGTGGAGGGGCGTCCTGCGCTGGAGGGCGTTCTGGACGTCCTCGAGCGTGATTTGATCGCCCTCGCAAAGGTCGGCGGCCAGCTCCAGGAGGTTCAAGGCGCGGCGGGCGTCCCCGTCGCAGGCCCGCGCGATGAGCTCGGCCGCCTCCGGCCGCAGCGCGAGCTTCAGATGGCCCAGGCCCCGCGCCTCGTCCGCCAGCGCCCTCTTCAACAGAACTTTGATCTCCTCGGGCCGGAGGGGCTGGAGCACGAAGACCTGGGAGCGGGAGAGCAGCGGGCCGATGACCTCGAACGACGGGTTCTCCGTCGTGGCCCCGATTAAGATCACGGAGCCCTCCTCGACGTAGGGCAGGAACACGGCCTGTTGGGCCTTGTTGAGGCGGTGGAGCTCGTCGACGAAGATGAGGTCGCGCCTCTTGTGCGCTTTGAACTTCGCCCGCGAGCGCTCCATCGCTTTCTGAATCTCTTTGATGGAGGCGCGCACGGCGCTGAAGTGCAGGAACCCCGCGTCGTGGGCGCGGGCGATGAGCTGCCCGAGGGTCGTCTTGCCCGTGCCGGGCGGCCCCCACAGGATCAAGGAGCGCACCCGGCCCGCCTCGATCATGCGCCGCAGGGGCTTCCCGGGGCCCAGGAGATGGGCCTGCCCCACGAACTCGTCCAGGGTGCGGGGGCGCATCCGCTCGGCCAGCGGCGCCCACCCGCGGTCCTCGCCTTGGGCAAAGAGGTCCCCCATGCTCGAGGCCATTCTAAGAGGCAGAGGGGCCCGCCGCCAGACGCGGCGGCTTGACGACCGCCCAGCGCCCCTGTACCATAGAGGCGCTTCCCGGGTCGGTAGCTCAATTGGCAGAGCAGGGGCCTCTTAAGCCCAAGGTTGGGGGTTCGAGTCCCTCCCGACCCACCAATTCCCCAAATTTTCTTTTCGTTTTCTGCATGGGACGCCCGTCCCCTCTAGGGGTGTCGGCGGTCATCCCCCCCGGCCGTGAGGTTCTGCCCCGTCCAAGGCACAGCCCCCTGTCCTCATGCGCCTTCGCGCGTACCATGGCCGCGTCGGCTCAAGGGAGGGATGCCCAAGCCATGACCATGATGACCCACACGACCACGACGGGGACGGGAAGGAGAAGGAGGAGGCTCCTGCCCGCGATTTGGCTCCCGTTGGGGCTGCTGACGCTCCTGACGCTCGGCGGCTGCGGCTGGGAACCCCTCGTGCCGCCGGAGGCCGCCTCGCCGTCGGCCCCGGAGCGCCCGCCGGAGCCCGCCCTGTCGGTGCGCATCGTCCCGGTTTGCGAGGTCTGCGGCCAGGGCCAGGACGAGGGCGTCCTCGCGGCCCCGCCGCCGCTCACCGTCACCTTCAAGGCCGAGGTCACGGCCCAAGGCGACGCGGGCGACACCCAGGTGCTCATCTACAGCTGGAACTTCGGCGACGGGACGCTGGGCGAGGGGCCGAAGGTCACGCACACGTACACCAAGCCCGGCACCTACTACGCGCGGCTCCGGGTGATCACGGCCTCGGGGCTGGAGGCCCGCGACGAGGTCAAGGTCGTGGTGCAGCCGCCGCCCAAGCCCGAGCCCCAGGTGCAGGTCGACGTCTCCGAGGGCGAGGTCTGCGCCCTCGAGCGGCAGCTGCCCAAGGCGGTCGCCGTGGGCGAGCGCTTCACGGTCCAGGTGACCATCCGCGCCAAGCGGGATCTGCAGATCGTCACCTGGCAGGACAACGTCTGGTTCCCGGAGTTCCGGCTCCTTCAGGACCCCACGGGGGTCTGGATCGGCATGGAGGCCGGGGAGGCTCGGGTGCTGCTCTACGACGTCGAGCTGTGGCAGGCCCCGGCCGCCGCGGACGTCTGGATGAGCGGGACGCTCAAGTGCAACCTCGGCGGGAACCACGAGTCCGAAGTCCACACGCTGAAGTCAACGCTGAACGTCCTCCGCGTCCGCGACGGGAACTGAGCTGAATTGAACTGAACGGGAAGGCCAAGGCGAAGCGCTTGCCCGAGGACCCCCTCCCGGCGTATACTCCGCGTCAGCGTCGGAAGCCTTGCGCCGGGAGGGGATCTGCGTTGTCTCAAGCTCAAGAGCTTGATCTGGAGCGCGTGTACGCCCACATCGACGCGCACGGCGACGAGATCGTCGAGCGCCTGAGGACGCTCTGCCGTCAGCCGAGCGTCTCGGCCCAGGGGCTGGGCCTTGAGGAGATGGCCCGGCTCGTCCGTCGCATGCTGGACGAGCTGGGCTTTCAAACGGAGCTGGTGCCCTTAGAGGACGGCCCGCCCGTCGTCTACGGCGAACTTCTCAACCCGAACGCCAAAAAGACCCTCGTGATCTACAACCACTACGACGTGCAGCCGCCGGAGCCCCTGGAGCTTTGGGAGAGCGACCCCTGGGCCGCCGAAGTTCGCGACGGCAAGGTCTACGCCCGCGGCGCCGCCGACAACAAGGCCAACATCGCCTCGCGCCTGGCCGCCATTGAAGCGTTCTTAAAGACACGGGGCGAGGTCCCCTGCTCGATCAAGTGGGTCATCGAGGGCGAGGAGGAGATCGGGAGCCCGCACCTCCGCGAGTTCATCGAGCGCTACAAGGGGCGCCTGAAGGGCGACGGGGCGATCTGGGAGTTCGGCGGCCTCGACTACGGCGACGTGCCGGGGATCACCCTGGGGCTCAAGGGGATGCTCTACGTCGAGCTGCGCGTCCAGACGCTGGGCCGGGACGCCCACTCGGCCAACGCCGCGATCGTCGAGAGCCCCGTCTGGCGGCTCATCCGGGCGCTGAGCACCCTTCAAGACGGCGAGGGGCGCATTCTAGTTGAGGGCTGGTACGACGACGTGCGCGACTTCACCCCCGAGGAGCTGGAGGCGCTCGAGAGGGAGCCCCTCGACGAGGAGCAGCTCAAGCGGGATTTGGGCGTGCCGCGCTTCCTGAGGGGGATGACGGGCCTGGAGCTGAAGAAGGCGCTGGCCGGGGCGCCCACGGCCAACCTCGCGGGGCTCTGGGCAGGCTACACCGGGCGGGGCCACAAGACCGTCCTGCCCAAGGAGGCCCACGCCAAGATGGACTTCCGGCTGGTGCCCGACCAAGATCCCCAAAAGCTCAAGGCGCTCTTGCGACAGCACTTGGAGCGGCACGGCTTCGGGGACGTCGAGCTTACGATTCAAGCGGAGACGCCCGCGGCCCGCACGCCGATCACCGCCCCGATCGTCCAAGTGGCCCGCGAGACGGCCCGGGAGGTCTTCCAGAAGGAGCCCAACGTGCACGTCAGCTCCGGCGGCTCCGGGCCGATGTACCACTTCACGACCGTGCTGGGGCTGCCCACGGTGGCCATCGGCTGCAACCACCCCTACAGCAACACCCACGCGCCCAACGAGAACCAGCGGATCGACGTGCTCGTTCAGGGCACGAAGTGGATCGCCGCGGTGATCGCGCGCTTCGGGGCGCTCACGGCCTGACGGGCCGGCCGAACGGCCGAAACACGAGCCCGACGCGACGTGGATGGCGGCGTGGAGGGCAGAGG
>WFPR01000038.1 GCA_015487455.1 Candidatus Bipolaricaulota bacterium | reverse complement strand
GGGGGCGCTTGCCCTCAAATACTAAAGCCATCGTCTTGGGCTTCTTTTGAGGCAAGCACTGGGTGGCGAGGACGTGCTCGACCTCCGAGGTGCCGATGCCGAAGGCCAGCGCGCCGAAGGCGCCGTGCGTTGACGTGTGGCTGTCGCCGCAGACGATGGTGAGCCCCGGCAGCGTCAGCCCCAGCTCCGGCCCGATCACGTGCACGATCCCCTGCCTGGGGCTGTTCAGGTCGAAGAGGGTGATCCCGAACTCTTGGCAGTTTCGACGCAAAGTCTCGATCTGCTTGGCCGCGATCGGGTCGCGCAGGGGCTTGTCGCGGTCGATCGTGGGCACGTTGTGGTCCATGGTGGCGAACGTTAAATCAGGCCGACGGACGCGGCGCTTCGCCAGCCGTAAGCCTTCGAACGCCTGCGGCGACGTCACCTCGTGCACGAAGTGGCGGTCGATGTACAGCAGGGCGAGGCCGTCCTGCTCGTGGACGACGTGCGCCTCCCACACCTTCTCGAAGAGCGTCTTGCCCTCGCCCATCACGCGACCTCCTGCTCCAGCTTTGGCCGTTGCTGTGGCTGTCCCTGGGCCTGGGCGCTCCGCAGGCGCATCAGCTGGTTGACGGCCGCGACCAGCGCCTCGACGCTGGCGATCACGATGTCTTCATGAGCTGCTTGGGCGCTCGTTCGACGGCCCGTCTCGTCCTCGACCGTCACGAGCACCGTGGCCACCGCGTCGCTCCCGCCGCTGATCGCGTCCAGATGGAATTCAACGATCTCAACCCTGGGGTGCTCGCCCAAGATGGCGCGCACGGCCTTGAGCGCCGCGTCGACGGGGCCGACGCCCAGCTGGGCGGCCGTTCTCGTTTCAGAGCCGACGCGGGCCACCACGCTCGCCGTCGGCACGGTCTTGTTCCCCGTCGTCACGACGATCTGCTCCAGCTCGAGCGCCCGCTGGCCCTTCGGGACGCGGGCCATCACGCTCTCCGCGATGGCAAACAGATCCGCGTACGTGACCCGCTTGCCCTTGCCGCCCAGCGACTTCACGCGCCTCACGATCTCGCGCAGCTCCTCGTCCGTCGGGTGGAGGCCCGCCTCCTCCAAAGCCTGCTGGACGGCGTGGGTCCCGGCGTGCTTCCCGATCACGATCCGGCGCCGGTGGCCGACCATCTCCGGGGTCATGACCCCGGGCTCGAAGGTGCTCGGCTTCTCCAGCACCCCGGCGGCGTGGATGCCGCTCTCGTGCGAGAAGGCGTTCGCCCCGATCACGGGCTGATACGGCGGCGTCGGGATGCCCGTTAATCTCTCAATAAGCCGCGACAGCTCGTAGAGCTTCTCCGTCTTGAGGCCCGTGCGCTTGCCGTAGAGGCAGTGGAGCGCCATGACCGTCTGCTCCAAGGAGGCGTTCCCGGCCCGCTCGCCGATCCCGTTCATCGCGACTTGGACCATGCGGGCCCCGGCCTCGACGGCCGCCAGCGTGTTGGCCACCGCCAGCCCGAAGTCGTTGTGGCAGTGGATGCTTATAGGCGTTTGAACGTGCCGTCGCACCCGCTCGACCATCTCTTGAACGCTGCGAGGGGTCCCGACGCCGACGGTGTCCGGCAGGTTGATCCAGTCGGCCCCCGCCTCCTCCGCGATCTGGCAGATCTCCACCAGAAACTCGGGGTCGGTGCGGGTGGCGTCCATCGGGCTGAACATGCACGCGACCCCGGCGTCCTTGACGCGCTTTATGGCGCTCTGGGTGCGCTCGACGACTTTCTGGGGCGTGGCGTGCAGCGCGTGCTTGATCTGCACCTCTGAAGTGGGCACGAAGACGTGGACCATGTCGACGCCGCAGTCGAGCGCCGCTTGGACGTCCGCGTCGACGACGCGGGCCAGCGCGCAGATCGTCGAGCCCTCCACCGCCTCGGCGATCTGCCGCACGGCCTCCGCCTCCTCCTCCGAGTTGATGGGGAACCCCGCCTCGATCACGGGGACGCCCATCTCCTCCAGCTTCTTGGCCACCTTGACCTTGTCGGGGACGGCGAAGCTCACCCCCGGCGTCTGCTCCCCGTCCCGCAGCGTCGTGTCGAAGACGACGACGTCGATCCCGTCGCTCCCGTTCGCGCTCGTGCTCATCGCGCTCGCCTCCTCGTCGCGCTTTTGGTTCATCGTCTTTCAGGCTTTTTAATCTCGTTGCAGCCAGCCCATCATCGCCCGCAGCCGCTTTCCGACCTCCTCGATCGGGTGCTCGAGTTCCTCCCGCAGCCGGGCCTTGAACACCGCTTGATTGGCTTGATTTTCCAAAACCCACTCGCGGGCGAACGTCCCGTCCTGGACCTCCCTCAGCAGCCTGCGCATGTTGGCGCGGACGTGCTCATCAATGACGCGGGAGCCCCGGGTGAGGCTCCCGTAGCCCGCCGTCTCGCTCACGAACTCGTACATCTTCGCTAGCCCGCCCTCGTACAAGAGATCCACGATGAGCTTCAGCTCGTTGAGGCACTCGAAGTACGCCATCTCGGGGGCGTAGCCCGCCTCGATCAGCGTCTCGAAGCCCGCCTTGATCAGCTCCGTCACGCCGCCGCACAAGACGGCCTGCTCCCCGAAGAGGTCCGTCTCGGTCTCCTCCTTGAAGGTCGTCTCGAGCACCCCGGCGCGGGTGCCGCCGAGCGCGTGGGCGTAGGCCAGCGCCAGCCCCTTGGCCTGCCCGGAGGCGTCCTGGGCCACGGCGATGAGGCAGGGTACCCCCTGCCCCTGCGCGAAGAGCTGGCGCACCAAGTTGCCGGGCCCCTTGGGCGCGACCATGATCACGTCGACGTCGGGGGGCGGCACGATCTGGCCGTAATGGACGTTGAACCCGTGGGCGAACAGCAGCGTCTGCCCCGCCCGCAGCCTGGGCTTGACGTGCCGCTCGTAGACGGCGGGCTGCTGGGGATCGGGCAGCAGGAACGCGACCACGTCGCGCTCGGCGGCCTCATCCAAGGGCACGACGGGGAGGCCGTCGCTTTGGGCGCGTTGGGCGCTCGGCGAGCCCTCTCGAAGCCCCACGACCACGTCGCAGCCGCTGTCCTTCAAGTTCAAAGCGTGCGCCCGCCCCTGGCTCCCGTAGCCCAGGATCCCGATCGTCTTGCCCTTGAGCCGCTCGGGGTCCGCGTCCTGGGCGTAGTAAACCTTCATCGTTCCCATCGTCGTCAACGCTGGGCCACCTCCTCCTGCTCCTCCTTTTGTCCCTGCGCGGGTTGGGGCACGGGCAGGGCCCGTTCGCGGCCCCGCGCCAGCACGATCCGGCCCGTCCGGGCCAGCTCCACGACCCCGTACGGCTTGATCAGGTCGATGAACGCGTCGACCTTGTCGGCGTCGCCGCTCAGCTCCACCGTCAGCGTCCGGCGCGAGACGTCCACGATCTTGGCCCGGAAGACCTCGACCAGCTCGATGATCTCGCCCCGCCTCCCCGGCGGCGCGTGGACCTTGACTAGGGCCAGCTCCCGCTCGACGTGCGGCGTCTCGACGAAGTCCGTGATGCGGATGACGTCGATCAGGCGGTTCAGCTGCTTGACGACCTGTTCGAGCACCTTGTCGTCGCCCCGGACGACGATCGTCATGCGGGAGTAGCGCGGGTCCTCCGTCTCGCCGACGGCGAGGCTGTCGATGTTGAAGCCCCGCCGGGCGAACAGCCCCGCGATCCGCGCCAGCACGCCGCTCTCGTTGCGGACAATGGCCGCGATCGGGTGGAGCTTCTCCGGATGTGGCCCGCTGCCGTTTAGCCCTGGCATGCTTGTCCTCCTTTCCGGATGTTGCTACATTGGCTGTTGCTACATTGGCTCATGCTCATGTTGATGCATAGTCCACTTGGGGGTGGAGCCGATGGCGGCGTTGACCCGGCGGGTGCAGCTCCTCTTGACGCCCGAGCAGTACGAGCGCTTGGCGACCCTGGCACGGGCCCGGGGTCGCTCTGTCGGCGCCTTGATCCGCGAGGCGATCGAACGGGTCTACTTCGCCGAGCCCGCGGAAGGCTTAGAGGCCCGTCTGGAAGCCGTCCGGAAGATGGCGGCGCTCCGGATGCCCGTCGCAGATTGGGAGCAGATGGAGCGAGAAGCCACGGAACGCGCTTGCCATGGCTGACGAACCGTGCTTCATCGACGCGAACGTGCCGATGTACGCCGTGGGCGCGGAGCACCCGTTGAAGGCCCCCTGCTTGAGGATCTTGGAAGCGATCGCCCGCGGCGAGCTGCGGGCCGTGACGGACGCCGAGGTGCTCCAGGAGCTGCTCCATCGCTATACGGCCCTGGGTCGCCGTCGGGAGGCCGTCGAGGTCTGTCGGCTCTTTCTGCGGGTCGTGCCCGAGGTGTTGCCGATCACCCGCGAAACGATCGAGGAGGCGCTGACCCTGCACGAACGCTATGATCTGCCCGCCCGCGACTCGCTCCACTGGGCCGTGATGCGTCGCCACGGCCTTACCCGCATGATCTCGGCCGATCGCCACTTCGACGGCCTGCCCGGCCTCGTTCGCCTCGATCCTCAAACCTTCTCGCCGCATCGCTAGATCGCTAGCCCTCCGGCTCCAGCTCCTGGGGGTCGCTCGGGATGAATCGGGCGTTTGCCCCGCCGGGCGGCACCATCGGGAAGACCCGCTCATCGGGATCGACGATCACGTCCAGCACCACGGGCAGCCGACGGGCTTCGGCCTCGCGCAGCGCCCACTTGAGCGCCCCCGGCAGCTCCTCCGGACGCTCCACCCGCCGCCCCAGCGCCCCGAACGCCTGCGCCACCCGGTCGAAGGGCGGCGGCTTGAGCAGACTCTCGGCATAGCGCCTCTCGAAGAAGAGGTGCTGCCACTGCTTCACCATCCCCAGCGCGCAGTTGTTGATCACGACTTCCAAAATGGGCACCCGGTAGTTCACGGCGGTGGCCAGCTCCTGGATCGTCATGAGCAGCGAGCCGTCGCCGTCCACGCAGACGACGGTCCGCTCGGGCGCGGCCAGCTTCGCCCCGATCGCGGCCGGCAGCCCGAAGCCCATCGTCCCCAGGCCGCCGCTGGTGAGCAGCGTCCGCGGCCTCGTGAACGTGTAGTACTGGGCCGCCCACATCTGGTGCTGGCCCACGCCCGTGGTGATGATCGCGTCGTCGTCCAAGAGCTCATCGAGCTCCTCGATGACGCGCTGCGGCGCGATCACGTCGGCTTTCTCGCGGTAGCGCAGCGGGAACTCCCGCTTCCAGCGCTCGATCTGGCCCCACCACGGCGTCCAGTCGGGAATTGAGTCCCAGCGCTTGACGCCCTCGATCAGCGCTTTTAAGACGGGCTTCGCGTGGCCCACAATGGGCACTACAGCGGGGACGTTCTTCCCAATCTCGGAGGCGTCGATGTCGATGTGGATCACTCGGGCTTGGGGCGCGAACTCGTCGAGCTTCCCCGTGATGCGGTCGTCCAGCCGCGTCCCGACGCAGAGCATCACGTCACAATAGTGCAGGGCTAAGTTGGCGTAGCCCGTCCCGTGCATCCCCGGCATCCCCAGCGACAGTCTGTGGTCGCGGGGGAAGTTCCCGAGGCCCATGAGCGTGCTGACCACGGGGACCCTCAACAGCTCAGCGAGCTCGCGCAGCTCGTCGGCCGCCTCGGCGTGGATCACCCCACCGCCTGCCAGAATCACGGGCCGCTCGGCGTTCCTGAGCAGCTCCAGCGCCCTCTGGACCTGCCGCGGGTGGCCCTCGTAGGGGGGCTTGTAGCCCGGGAGTTCTAGGCGCTGGGGCAGCGAGGCGTCCGTGGCCCCGACGCTCACGTCCTTCGGAATGTCGACGACGACAGGGCCGGGCCGCCCCGAGCCCGCGATGTAAAAGGCCTCCGCGATCGCCCGCGGCACGTCGTGCGGGCTCTTCAGCAGGTAGTTGTGCTTGGTGATGGGCGTCGTGATCCCGCGGACGTCCGTCTCCTGGAACGCGTCGTTCCCGATGAGAGTAGTGGGGACTTGCCCCGTGATCGCGACCAGGGGGACGGAGTCCATGATCGCGTCGGCCAGGCCCGTCGTGAGGTTCGTGGCGCCGGGGCCGCTGGTCGTCATCACCACGCCGGGGCGGCCCGTCACCTTGGCGTAGCCCTCGGCCATGTGCGCCCCGCCCTGCTCGTGCCCCACGATGATATGGCGAATGCTCCCATCGCGGTACAGCGCGTCGTAGACGGGCATGATCGCCCCGCCGGTCATCCCGAAGATCAGCTCCACGCCCTGCGCCTTTAAGGCTTCGACCACGGCCTCGGCGCCGCTACGCTTGCGGGGCCTTCGAGCTTGTTGCCTTTCCTTTGCTTCTTTCTCCTTCGTCTTCGTCGCGGTGCTCATTCGCTTCCCGAAGCCTCCTTTCAAAGATCAGATCAGCGGCAGACGGCCCCCTCGCTCGCCGAGCCGACGAGCTTGGCGTACTTCGCCAGCGCGCTCGTCTCGTGCCCGTAGCGCGGCGCCGGGGGCTTCCAACGCTTGAGCCGCTCCTCCAGCTCCTTCGGCGTCAGCTCGACGTTTAGTGTTCGCCCGGCCACGTCCAGCGCGATGATGTCACGATCGCGCAGCAGGGCGATCGGGCCGCCGACGGCCGCCTCCGGCGCGACGTGCCCGACCATCGGGCCGTGGGTCGCGCCCGAGAACCGCCCGTCCGTGATCAAAGCGACTTTGTCGCCCAGCCCGGCGCCCACCAGCGCGGCCGTGACGCCGAGCATCTCGCGCATCCCCGGCCCGCCCTTCGGCCCCTCGTAGCGGATGACGACCACGTCGCCTTCTTCAATTTCCCCGGCCTCGACGGCCCGGAACGCCTCCTCTTCTGAGTTGAAGACGCGGGCCGGGCCTCTGTGTTGAATCCGCCCCTTGCCCGCCACCTTGATGACGGCCCCCTCCGGGGCCAGCGAGCCCTTGAGCACGCAGAGCCCGCCCGTCGGCGCCAGCGGGTCGCTCAAGGGGCGCACCACCTCCTGCCCCGGCGCCTCTTGAGCCCTTGCGGCCTCCTGGGCCAGCGTCCGGCCCGTGACCGTCAAGCGGTCGGGGTGGACGAGCCCGCCCTCGACCAGCCGCTTCGCGACCAAGCGAACCCCGCCCGCCTGGTGCAGCTCGACGGCCGTGAAGCGCCCCCAGGGCTTCATGTCCGCGATCAGGGGCGTTCGGGCGCTGATCCGATCGAAATCCTCGAGCTCCAGGGGCACGCCCGCCTCGCGGGCGATCGCCAAAAGGTGCAGAACGGCGTTCGTCGAGCCGCCCGTGGCCGCGACGGCCGCGATCGCGTTCTCCAGCGCCTCCCTCGTGATGACTTGACGGGGCGTGAGCCCCTGCTCCACGACCTCGACGGCCAGGCGACCCACCTCGTACGCGACGTCGTCCTTGCGGGGGCTGGTGGCGGGGACGTCGCCGCTGCCCATCGGCGCGATCCCCAAAAATTCAAGGGCGGTGGCCATCGTGTTGGCCGTGAACTGCCCGCCGCAGGCCCCCGGCCCCGGACAGGCACAATCTTCCAGCGCCTTGAGCTCCTCGGCCGAAAGCTTCCCCGAGGCGTAGGCCCCGACGGCCTCGAAGACGTCCTGGATGGTCACGAGGCGGCCCTTGAACGAGCCGGGGGCGATCGAGCCGCCGTACAAGACCACGCCCGGAAGGTTCAAGCGGGCCAGCGCCATCGCCACGCCGGGGATCGTCTTGTC
>WFPR01000037.1 GCA_015487455.1 Candidatus Bipolaricaulota bacterium | reverse complement strand
CCCCCGAGGAGGCCCGACAACGGGCCGAGGAGATCCTTCAGCTCGCCATCCAAGGCGAGCCCGTGCGCAAGCTCCTGATCACCAAGGCCGTCGAGATCGAGCGGGAGTACTATCTGGGAATCACCCTGGATCGCTCGAAGCGCCAGCCCGTGCTGATCTTCTCGACCGAGGGCGGCGTGGACATCGAGGAGGTCGCCCGCCAAGCGCCCGAGCGCATCTTCAAGGCGCACATCGCGCCGCTGGAGGGCCTGCACCCCTATCAGGTCCGCTCGCTGCTCTTCGGGAGCGGGGTGCCCCGCGCCGAGATCAAAGCCCTGAGCGACGTCTTCCAGAGGCTCTACCGGGCGTTCGTGGAGTACCGCGCCCAGCTCGTCGAGATCAACCCGCTGGCCGTCACCCCCGGAGGCGAGATCTGGGCTCTTGACTCGAAGGTCATCCTCGACGACGACGACCTGCCCGCGGACCTCCCCGAGGGCGTCGAGGAGACGCTCGACCCCCTCGAGCGGGAGGCCCAAAAGCACGGCCTCAACTACGTCAAGCTCGACGGGGACGTGGGGATCATCGGCAACGGGGCCGGGCTGGTGATGGCCACCTTGGATCTGGTGCAGCTCGTCGGCGGGCGGCCCGCGAACTTCCTCGACGTGGGCGGCGGGGCCTCGGCCGAGCAGATGAAGAAAGCCCTGGAGATCGTGCTGAGCGACCCCGGCGTCAAGGGGGTCTTCATCAACATCTTCGGCGGGATCACCCGCTGCGACCTGGTGGCCCGGGGGATCGTGGCGGCCAAGGACGAGCTGGACATTCAAGTGCCGCTGGTGGTGCGCCTGGTGGGCACCAACGAGGAGGAGGGCCGCACGATTCTGGAACGGGTCTCGGGGATCACCCCGGCCCACAGCATGGAGGAGGGCGCCGAGACGATCGTCCGGCTCGTCCGGGCCTCCGCGGCTTGAACGTCTGAAGCGAGCGAGCAAGAAGGGGAGGGAAATGCCGTCGATGAGGGCGCTTCGGGTGTTGGCGCTGGGCGCGCTGCTGGTGGCGTTGGCGTACGCGACGCTCCCCGCGTCCGCGGACGTGAACGCCGGGCCGTTTTTGTTCATGCGGGATCTTCAGATCGGCCTGGAGGGGGTCGGCCGGACGACCATCGGGGAGGGCCGCCCGCAGCTCTTCCAGGTGCGGATCGTCGGGCTGGTGGACAACCCCGGCGACCTGAACGACTACATTCTGGTGCGCTCCAGCGGCGACCTGATCCGGGAGGCGGGCGGCTACGCCCAGGGGATGAGCGGCAGCCCCATCTACATCGACAACAAGCTGATCGGGGCCTTTTTTGCGGCGTTTCTCTATGACGAGAGCCCCAACCCCATCGGGCTGGTCCGCCCCATCGAGGCGATGCTCAAGCTCGTGGGGGCGGTGCAGCGGGCGGCCGACGCGCAGCGCAAGGACGACGAGGGCGATGAGGAGGAGGCGCTGTGGCCCCTGGAGGAGGCGCTCCGGTCCGTGCGGTGGGAGGACGGTCAAAGGCGCACCGTAAAGGTCGTCTCGCGGCCCCCCGAGCTTGCGGAGCGCCGCGCGCACCCTGACACGCTCTACGCCGTGCGGACGGGGACGGCGCTCTGGGTGAGCGGGCTCTCGGGCCGGGCGCTCGACTGGCTTAAGCGGGGGCTCGACCCGCGCGTCTTCGAGCGGGCGGCGAGCGCGCTCCTCCCCCTCCGCAGCCCGATGGAGTTGGGGCTCGATCGGGGGTTCCTCGAGGAGCTGCAGAGGGGCTTCGAGGAGCGCTACGGCGCGGCGATGTACCCCTTCGCGGCCGCGTCGAACTCGGACGGGCTGGGGGCCTTCGCGCCCGAAGAGTTTAAACCCGGGCGCCCGATGGCCGCGCTGCTGACCAACGGCGACGTCACGCTGGGGGGCGTCTGCACCACCAGCTACGTCGACCCCGAGGCGGGGGTGCTGCTGGCCTGCGGGCACCAGCTGTTCCTGACGGGCGAATCGCGGCTCTTCCTCGCGCGGGCGCAAGTCATCGACACCGTGAACAGCGGGCCGATCTCCTTCGTGCTCCCCCGGGTCGACCGCGCGGAGGTGCTGGGGACCATCTTGCAGGATCGCGTACAGGCGATCGGCGCCCTGCTTGGGCGCCCGCCCCGCTCGATCCGCCTCACCGTCCGCGTCCGCGACATCACGACCGACACGGTTCGGGACCTCACGGTCAACCTCGCCGACGTGAGCCGCTTCGTGCCCTTCTTGGTCTTCGCCTCGCTGCTCCAGGGGGTGGACACGACGCTCAACCGCATCGGCCAGGGGACGATGCGCGTCGAGTACACCATCCGGGGCGACAACCTCCCCCGGCGCCTCGGGCGCGCGGACGTCTTCGCGGACTTCAACGACATCGCGGTCTTCGGGCCGCTGCAGGTCGCGCAGACGCTCTTCCTCCTGCTGCAGAACGAGTTCGCCGACCCCCAGATCAGCCGCATCGACGTGGACATCCTCACCATGAAGCCCGTCAGGCTCCTCCAGGTCGTCGATGTCGAGACGGACAAGGGGAAGTATCGCCCGGGCGAGACGGTGCGCTACACCGTGACGCTCCGAGCCTATCGCGGGGAGGAGCGGAGGATCGAGGGGAGCCTCGAGCTGCCCGAGGAGCTGGAGGCGCGGCGGCTCACGCTGCGGGTGCGCGGCGGGCTGCGCCGCCAGCAGGGGGCCGCCCAGCAGGCCTCCGCCTCCCAGCAGCAGTACGGGAGCCTCGAGGACTTGCTCCGGGCGATCGAGGAGGCGACCACGAACGACCAGCTGACGGTCGAGCTGGTCGGGCTGACCAAGGGCGGGGGCGGCGAGGCGTTCCAGGAGGTCCGCAAGCTGAAGGACTGGGTGGTGACGGGCGAGGGGCGCGTGACGCTGGAGATCGAGCGGCCCAAGCCCCAGCCCAAGCCCCAGCCGAAGGAGCAACAGCAGCAAGACCAGACGCAGACGAAGCCCGAGAAGGCCAAGGAGTCCGAACCCGAGGGCAAGGGGAAGGACCCGCAACAGGACGACCAGCCGGATCAGGATCAAGACCAGAAGCAAGAGAATGACGAACAGCAGAAGGACAACGACTCCGGCGACGACGGGGACGGCGATCAGGACAAGAGCGAGGACGGGAACGGGGACGAGGACGACTGCAACCAGCTCTTCTACTGCTGAGCTGAACTGCTGAGCTGAGCGGTGTGGACGGCGGCCGAGATCGCGGAAGTCGTCGGGGGACGGCTCCACCGCCCCGACCCCTCGCGCCCCGTCACGGGCTTCTCCGTCGACAGCCGGACGCTGCGCCCTGGTGAACTGTTCGTCGCGCTGCCCGGCGCGCGCACCGACGGGCACCTCTACGTTGGGGACGCCTTCCGCCGGGGGGCCGCGGGCGCCCTCGTGCAGCGCTGGCCTTCGGGGCTGAGCGCCAACGCCGACGTTGACACGAACGCCCACGTCCGCAACGTCATCGAGGTGCCGGACCCCCTAGAGGCGCTCCAGCGGCTGGCTGAGGCGCGCCGTCGGGCGCTGACGATCCCCCTGGTCGGGGTCACCGGCAGCTCGGGCAAGACGACCACCAAGGAGCTGCTGTACGCGCTGCTCAGCCCGCGCGCCCGCGCTTATCGCTCGCCGGGGAACTTCAACACGGAGATCGGGCTGCCCCTGGCGCTGCTCAACATGCCTTCAGACGCGGAGGTCGGGATCTTCGAGGTGGCGCTCCAGCGCCCCGGCGACATCGGGCTCTTAGCCCGAATCCTGAGGCCCACCGTGGGGGTGCTGACGGCCCTCGGCGAGGCCCACCTCGAGTTCTTCGGGAGCGAGGAGGCGCTGGCCCGCGAGAAGTGGCGGCTGCTCGAGGCGCTGCCCTCCGAAGGCGCAGCGGTCGTCAACGCCGACGCGCCCTTCGTGGGGCGCTGGCTCCCCGAGCTGGAGCGCCGCGGGCTCCGCGTCGTCACGTTCGGGCTCAAGCGCGCGGACGCGGCCTTTCGCGCCCGGGAGATCGACGAGAGCAGGCCGTCGGGCTTGCGCTTCACGCTCGTCACGCCCGGGGGGAGCGTGAGGGTGCGCACCCGGCTGCTGGGCCGGGCGAACGTCTACAACGTCCTGGGGGCGGTCGCGGCCGCTTGGGCGCTGCGGGAGCCCGACGAGTCGGACGACGCCCTCGTGCTCGCGGCCCTGCGGGCCCTGCGGGAGTTCCGCCCCGTGCCGAGGCGCCTGGAGCCGAAGCGCAGTCGGCGCTTCGGGCTCATCCTCGACGACTCGTACAACGCGAACCCCACGGCCGTCCGCGAGGCCCTCCACGCGCTGGCCCGGTTGCGCTTCCGCCCTCCCCGGCGCCGGGTCCTCGTGTTCGGCGACATGCTGGAGCTGGGGGCGCGAGCCCCCGAGCTCCATCGGGGGCTCGCGGACGCGATCGTCGCGGCTCAGATTGACTATGTTTTCGCGATCGGGGCGCGGGCGGGCGAGACGGCCCGCGCGCTCCTCGAGCGCCACGGCTGGCCCCCCGAGCGGGTCTTTCTCGCCAAAACCCAAGACGAGCTGCTCCGACAGCTGGAGCGCGCCCTGCCCGACGACCGAAACGCGATCCTGGTGAAGGGCTCGCGGGGGATGGCCCTCGACCGCGTCGTGGACGCCTTGATCGGGCGCTAGAGGCTAAGACTCGGAGCCGGGCTCCCGCACGGTGAGGAACGCGATCAGCGCGTTGTTGTCGGGGTCCAGCTCGACGTTCCCCAGGGGGCGCACGACGACGCGCACGGCGTAGAGGCCGGGCGCAAGCCCCGAGGTGTCGAGCCCGACCTGGACGCGCACCGTGCGCCCGACCCGCAGCCCCGACACCTCCCGGACGCCGAAGACGACGAAGTCTTGTTCGGGGCCTTCTTCGCGCTCGCGCCGCAGGGCGAACTCGACGACGAACGGCCCCGCGTCGCGGGTGCCGCTGTTCTCGACCTCGGCGGTGACGAGCACGACCGCGCCCCGGGGGACGGGCGAGCTGGGGGTGAAGCGCAGCGCGATCGGGTGGAGCTCCGGCCCCGCCTCCGGGATGACTTGTTCGGGCGT
>WFPR01000036.1 GCA_015487455.1 Candidatus Bipolaricaulota bacterium | reverse complement strand
GGGCCGCGTCGGCGGGCACGTTCATCACTATAGCGGCGCACGTGGCGGCCATGGCCGAGGGCGCCTCCATCGGCGCCGCCCACCCCGTGGGGCTGGGGGGCGGGTCGGGCGATGGAGAAAACCCCGCCGCCCAGAAGGCCGTGAACTTCCTGGCCCAATGGGCGCGCGAGATCGCCCAAGCCCGCGGCCGCGACCCCGACTGGGCCGAGAGGGCCGTCCGCGAGAGCCTCACCCTCGGTCCCCAGGAGGCCCTCGAGCGCGGGATCATCGACCTGATCGCGAACGACTTGGACGAGCTGCTGGGGAAGCTCGACGGCTACGCGCTGCCCGACGGCCGGGTGCTGCGCACGGCGGGCGCGCCCCTCAATGAAATTCAAATGAGCTGGCGGGAACGGCTGCTCAACCGCCTCGCCGATCCGAACCTCGTGTACATCCTGCTCATCATCGGGCTCTACGCGCTCGTGTTCGAGTTCTTGAGCCCCGGGATCGGGATCGGGCTGATCGCGGGCGGCATCTGCCTGCTGCTGGCGTTCCTGGGCCTGCAGCTCCTGCCGATCAGCTGGGTGGGGATCGCGTTAATCCTCTTCGGCGTGCTGCTCATGGTGCTCGACGCCTTCTACACGCAGACGAACGGCATCCTGACCACGGGGGGCGTCGTCTCGCTGCTCATCGGCTCGTTCACCCTCTTCGACTTCCAGGGGGTCGAGCGCTCGGCCTTCGAGCTGGCGTGGTGGAACGTGCTGGTCACGGTGGGGCTCGTCACGGCCTTCTTCGCGTTTATCATCGCGAAAGGGCTGCTGGCCCAGCGGCGGCAGCCCGCCGTGGGGGTCGAGGCGATGGTCGGGGCGCGCGGCCGGGCCAAGGCCGCCCTAGGGCCGGGGCGCGAGGGCCTGGTGCTCGTCCAGGGCGAGTACTGGCGGGCCGTGGCCGTCGAGCCCGTCCACCCCGACGAGGAGGTGGAGGTGCTCAAGGTGGAGGACGGGCGGCTGGTGGTGCGCCGGGCGGCGCCCCTCGAGCTCGAGGACGGGCCCGTTTGAAGCGCTCAGATCCCTAGGCTATAATCGCCGGGGCGTGCCGACTCTTCTCGGCAAAAGGGAGGGGCCTCTCCGTTGTCCAGCGAGGGCGTCGTCGCAGGGAGCGAGCTTGAGCCCAAGCGCAAGCCGGCGTGGCTCAAGGTCCGTCCCCCCGCGGGCGAGCGGTATCTGCACGTCAAGCGCAGCCTCCGGCGCCTCGGGCTCCACACCGTCTGCGAGGAAGCCCGATGCCCGAACTTGGGGGAGTGCTGGGGCGGCGGCACGGCCACGATCATGCTCATGGGGGCCGTCTGCACCCGGGGGTGCCGCTTCTGCGCCGTCACCTCCGGGCACCCCCGCGGCGTGTTGGACCCCCTCGAGCCCTGGAAGGTCGTCCGCGTGCTGGGCGAGTGGGGGCTCGACTACGTGGTGCTGACGAGCGTGGCCCGCGACGACCTCCCCGACGGCGGCGCGGCCCACTTCGCCCAGACCGTGAGGGCCATCAAGCGGCAGCACCCCCACGTGCTCGTCGAGGTGCTCATCCCCGACTTCCAGGGCGATCTGGACGCCCTCAAGACGGTCGTCGAGGCGGGGCCCGACGTGGTGGCGCACAACGTCGAGACCGTCGCGCGCCTGACGCCCAGGGTGCGCGACCGCCGCGCCCGCTACGACCAGTCGCTGAGGGTGCTCCAGGCCGTCAAGGAGATCGACCCGACGCGTTACACGAAGTCGTCGATCATGGTCGGGCTGGGCGAGACCGAACCCGAGGTCGTCCAGACGATGCGGGATCTGAGGGCCGTCGGGGTGGACTTCCTGACGATCGGGCAATATCTGCGCCCCACGGCCAAGCACCTGCCCGTCGTCGAGTACGTCCCGCCCGAGCAGTTCGAGCGCTACAAGCGCATCGGCGAGGAGCTGGGGTTCCTGTACGTCGCGGCCGGGCCGCTGGTCCGCAGCTCCTATCGGGCGGGCGAGTTCTTCATCGCGTCCGTGCTCCGCAAGAACGCCCAACCCCAGAACGCGCGGGCGGGTCGAGCGAATCCGAGCAACCCCTGAGCGGGAGCAAGAGCGAACGCGGAAAGGCGGAAAGGCGGAAAGAAGGAGGAAGCGCGCGATGGCCAAGGCGAGGTCGAAGGCCAAGGCGAAGGCGGAGGTCGAGGTCGAGCTGTTCCGCAAGCACAAGGACGAGAAGAAGGGCCTCTGGACGTGGCAGCTCAAGGAGTTCTTCCAGATTTTGCGGGAGGACGGGACGCTCGTCGACGAGCGCCTCAAGCCCCCGTTGCGCGATGAGGAGCTGATCGAGCTGTACCGCTGGATGATCCGGGCGCGGACGTACGACGAGCGGGCGCTGGCGCTGCAGCGCCAGGGGCGCATCGGGACGTACGCGCCGCTCTCGGGGCAGGAGGCCGCCCAAGCGGGCAGCGCTTACGCTTTGGAGCCTCAAGACTGGCTCTTCCCCTCGTATCGGGAGCACCTGGCGATGGCCATGCGGGGCCTGAGCTGGGTCCAGCTCCTGATGTACTGGGGCGGCCTAGAAGACGGGATGCGCATCCCCGAGGGAGTGAACGTCTTCACCGTCTCGATCCCGATCGCCACGCAGCTCTTGCACGCCGTCGGGTACGCCTGGGCCGCGAAGATGCGCGGCGACGACGTGGCCACGATCGTCTACTTCGGCGACGGCGGCACCTCCGAGGGCGACTTCCACGAGGCGCTCAACTTCGCCGGGGTCTTTCAGACGCCGACGATCTTCTTCTGCCAGAACAACCAGTACGCGATCTCCGTCCCACGGACCCGCCAGACGCGGGCTGAGACGCTGGCGCAGAAGGCGATCGCCTACGGCCTCGAGGGCGTACAAGTTGACGGGAACGACATCATGGCCGTGTACAAGGTGACGCGCTGGGCGGTCGAGAAGGCCCACGCCGGTGGGGGGCCGACGCTGATCGAGGCCATCACCTACCGCTACGGCCACCACACCACCGCCGACGACTGGACCCGGTACCGCTCCAAGGAGGAGGTCGAGGAGTGGAAGCAGCGCGACCCCCTCAAGCGCCTGCGCCTCTATCTCGAGGGGCAGGGCCTCTGGGACGAGGCCCAGGAGCAACGCGCCTGGGAGGAGGCCAAGGCCGAGGTGGCCGAGGCCGTCCAGGAGTACGAGAGGATCCGGGCGCAGGAGCGCGACGTCGAGGAGATCTTCAAGTACATGTACGCCGAGATGCCCTGGCACCTGCGCGAGGAGCTGGAGGACCTGCGTCAGTACTTGAGGGAGCGCGCCCGGGAACGGGAACTGGAGGAGGGCGAGGCGTAGCGGGATGGCCCAGCTCACCCTCGTGCAGGCCGTAAACGACGGGCTCCGCACCGCGATGCGGGCCGACGACCGCGTCGTCCTCCTGGGGGAGGACATCGGGGTGGACGGGGGGGTGTTTCGGGCTACTGAAGGGTTGCTTCAGGAGTTTGGGCCGGATCGGGTGATCGACACGCCGTTGGCGGAATCGGGGATCGTGGGGACGGCGATCGGCATGGCCGTCTACGGCCTCCGGCCCGTCGCCGAAATTCAATTCGACGGCTTCCTGCCCCCGGCGTTTGATCAAATTGTGTCCCACGCGGCCCGCATCCGTTGGCGCTCCCGAGGGCGTTTCCACGTCCCCCTCGTGATCCGGGCCCCGTATGGGGGCGGGATTCGGGCCCTGGAGCATCACTCGGAGAGCCCCGAAGCCTACTACGCCCACACCCCTGGGCTGAAGGTCGTCATCCCCTCGAACCCCTACGACACCAAGGGCTTGCTGATCGCCTCCATTCGTGATCCCGACCCGGTGATCTTCTTCGAGCCCAAACGGCTGTACCGGGCGTTCCGGGAGGAGGTGCCGGAGGGCGATTACGAGGTGCCTTTAGGCAAAGCGCGGGTGGCGCGGGACGGCTCCGATCTGACCCTGATCGCCTGGGGGTCGATGGTGCCCGTGGCGCTCCAGGCCGCGGAGGAGGCGGAAGAGCGCGACGGCGTCTCCGTCGAGGTGATCGATTTGAGAACCCTCGTCCCGCTGGACTGGGGGACGATCGCCCAGTCGGTGGAGAAGACGGGCCGGGTGGTCGTGGTGCAGGAGGCGCCCCGGACGGGCGGGTTCGCCTCCGAGCTGATCGCGCTCATCAACGACAAACTGCTGCTCTATTTGGAGGCCCCCGTCCAGCGGGTGACGGCCCCGGACACCGTGATCCCGCTCGGACGCATGGAGGACTACTACCTGCCGGACGCCGGGCGCGTCCTGCGGGCGATCCGCAAGGCGGTGACCTTCTGATGGTCGTCGGCGAGATCGCGATGGGGACCCAGCTGTTGGTGATCGGGGGCGGCCCCGGGGGGTACGTGGCCGCCCTCCGCGCCGCCCAGCTGGGCGTCGAGACGACCTTGGTGGAACAAGAAGAGGTCGGCGGCATCTGCCTCAACCACGGCTGCATCCCCAGCAAGGCGCTCATCCACGGGGCCACCCTCGCGCACAAGATCCCGCAGCTGGCGGAGCTGGGCATCGAGACGAAGGGGCTCCGCGTCGACGCGAAGAAGCTCCAGGCGTGGAAGCAGAAGGTCGTCAAGAAGCTCACCTCCGGCGTGGAGCAGCTCCTCCGGGCGAACGGGGTGCAGATCCTCAAGGGCACCGCCGTCTTCCAGTCGCCGAAAAAAGTGCTGGTCGAGAGCGAGCACGGGACCCAAGCCGTCGAGTTCAAGCACTGCATCCTCGCTACGGGCTCTCGTTCTATAGAGCTTCCGGGCTTCGAGTTCGACGGCGAGGTGGTGCTGGGCTCCCGCCACGCCCTGCAGCTCGCAGAGATCCCCGAGAAGCTGGTGGTCATCGGCGGCGGGTACATCGGGCTCGAGCTGGGGACGGTCTTCGCCGAGCTGGGCTCGAAGGTGACCGTCGTCGAGCTGATGGACCAGCTGCTGCCCGGCACGGACCCCGAGCTGGTGCGGGTGGTCGAGCGCCGCCTCAAGGCCCTGGGCGTGGAGGTCTACACCCAGTCGAAGGCGACGGGGCTCAAGCGGGGCCGGTCGGGCGCCAAGCTCACGGTGGAGACGCCCAAGGGCGAGATCTCTCTCGAAGCGGACAAGGTGCTCGTCTCCGTGGGGCGGAAGCCGAACACCCAAGGGCTGAATCTGGAGCGGGCGAAGATCGAGCGGGACGAGCGCGGCTTCGTGAAGATCGACGGGCAGCTCAGGACGACCAACCCCCGGGTGTGGGCCATCGGGGACGTGGCCGGGCCGCCGATGCTCGCCCACAAGGCGTCCCACGAGGGCCTGGTGGCGGCCGAGATCATCGCCGGAAAGCCCGCGGGGCCCGACTGGCAGGCCGTCCCCGCCGTCATCTTCACGGACCCGGAGATCGCCTACGTGGGCCTCACGGAGCGCGAGGCCAAGGAGCAGGGCTACGAGGTGATCACGGGGAAGTTCCCGTTCACGGCGCTGGGGCGGGCGCTCACCATGGGCGAGACGGACGGCTTCGTCAAGGTCGTGGCCGACGCGCAGACCCACGTGGTGCTGGGCGTCCAGATCGTGGGACCGGAGGCGAGCACGCTGATCGGGGAGGCCACGCTGGCCGTGGAGATGGCGGCCCGCCTCGAGGATTTGGCGCTCACGGTCCACGCCCACCCCACGCTCCCCGAGGCGCTCATGGAGGCGGCCGAGGTCGCCCTGGGCCAGCCCATCCACGTCCTGCTCCCGAAGCGGACGAAGACGAAGGGGAGAGGGAGTGAGGGAAGCTGAAAAGATAGATCAAAAGCGACTGCGACTGCGCTCGCCCGCGCTCGACCCCTGGGCCTGGGCCTGATTCCGGCTCTGGCCCTGGCCCTAGCCCTAGTCCCGGCTCTAGCCCTGGCCCTCCTGCCCCTTGGGGGTCGGCCGGTTCCCGCGCCCCGGCCCGACGACTGGACGTACGCGGCCCGGGTGGGCACCCCCTACGACTACGGGGAGCACTGGGCCGACGCCGTCGGCGGCGACACCGACACCGACGGCCGCGCGGCCTGGGCGCGGTGGGTCGATCGGGCGGTGGCCGACGGGGCCAACGTCATCCTGGACTGGAGCCTGGTGAGCGGCTATTGGCC
>WFPR01000035.1 GCA_015487455.1 Candidatus Bipolaricaulota bacterium | reverse complement strand
GCTCACGGCGCTGCTCGCCCCCGTGCTGGGGGCCGTGGCCGACCAACGGGGCGCCAAGAAGCGCTTCCTCGCCTTCTTTGCGGGGATGGGCATCGCCGCGACGGCCCTGCTGGGCGCGGCGGGGGAGGGGACCTGGCTCTACGTCTCCCTCGTGTTCATCGCGGCGAACGTGGGCTTTGCCGCGGCCAACGTCTTCTACGACGCGCTGCTCCCCTCCATCGCGCGTCCCCACGAGCTGAACCGCGTCTCGGCGGCGGGGTTCGCGCTGGGGTACGTCGGGGGCGGGCTCCTCCTGGCGCTCCACCTGCTCTGGATCTCGCAGCCCCAGGTGGTCGGCCTGCCCGACGCGGCCGCGGCCGCGCGCCTCGCGTTCGCCAGCGTCGCGCTGTGGTGGGCGCTCTTCTCGCTCCCCCTGCTGCGCTGGGTGCCCGAGCCCTCCGCGCCCTCCTCGGCCGTCCGCCTTCGCGATCCCCCGGCCTCGACGCCGACGACGGGCCTCCTGCGGGCGGGCTTCGGGCGCCTCGCCGCGACGCTTCGGGAGGTCCGGCACCGCCATCGTCCGGCGTTTCTGTTCCTGATCGCGTTCTGGCTCTACAGCGACGGAATCGGGACGATCATGAAGATGGCCACCATCTACGGGCGTGAGGTCGGCATCGGCGCCCCCGATCTCCTGGGGGCGCTGCTCCTGGTGCAGCTGGTGGGCGTCCCCGGCACGGTCGCCTTCGGGGCCTTGGCCGATCGTCTGGGCGTCAAGGCCGGGCTCTACGTCGCGCTCGGCGCCTACACGGCCATCGCCGTGTTGGGCTTCTTCATGGCGGAGGCGTGGCACTTCTGGCTGCTGGCGCTGGGCATGGGGCTGGTGCAGGGCGGCGCGCAGGCGCTCAGCCGCGCGCTCTACGCCCGCCTGATCCCCCGGGAGCGCTCCGCGGAGTTTTTCGCGTTCTACAGCGTGAGCGCCAAGTTCGCGGGGATCTTCGGACCGCTGATGTTCGGGCTCATCGCCCAGCTCACCGGGAACAGCCGCCTGGGCATCCTGGCGCTCGTCGCCTTCTTCGTGGGCGGGATCGCGCTGCTCCGTCGGGTCCGCCTCGGCCACCCCGCCGTCAGCACGGGATGATCAAGCTCTCCAGGTCCCGCGGGTAGTGGGTGAGGATCTCGATGCCGTCGTCGGTGACGACCACGGTGTCGGAGTGGCGGAAGCCGCCTATCTCGGGGTCGTAGAGCCCCGGCTCGACGGTGAAGACCATCCCCGGCTCGATTGCCGTCTCATCCCCCACGTCGAGGAACGGCCCCTCGTGGTAGCGCAGCCCGATCGCGTGGCCCACGTGGTGGCGCCAGTAGCCCATCAGGCCGTGCTTTTCGTAGTACGAGCGCACGGCCCGGTCGACGTCGGCGCAACGGGCGCCGGGCTTGAGGGCCTCGAAGGCCGTTTGCTGCAGCGCCAGCATGTGCTCGAACAGCTCCCGCTGGCGGGGCGTGGGCTCGCCCACGATCAGGGTGCGCTCCAGCTCCGCGTGGTAGCCCCAGACGGGGGCCGTCGCGCCCGTCACCAGCACGTCGCCGGGCCGGAACGTCAGATCCCCGGCCATCGCGTGCGGGATCGCGGACTTGCGCCCGATCTGCCCGCGGTACCCAGCCCGCGCCCCAGAGGCCCACGGGCTCTGCGCTTTGTAGAGCGGCCCGAGCGCGTCGAGCATCGCCCGGGTCGCCTCCAGGCTGGCGCGGGCGCTCACCTCCGTCTCGGAGGCGCCGACGCGGGTGTAGCGCTGCAGCAGCCTGTGGGCCAGGTTGGCCCACTTCGCGCTCTCCCGGAGCAGCGCGATCTCCCGCTCGCTCTTTACGGCCATCTGCGCCTCGACGAAGGGCCTGACGTTGCGCACCTCGGCGTTCAGCGTCTCGCCGAGGCGCGGACCGCGATAGCCCAGCACCCAAGGGTAGCCGTCCTCGTCCGCGCCCACCTTCGCTCCCACCCGGCCCGCCATGCCCAAGCTCTCCAAGAGCTTCACAAGCTGGTGCATCGGGTGCGTCTCGCCGGGGTACTCGTCGTAGTGCTCGACACGCTCGACGTGGGCGTTCGATTCGGCGTGCTCCCGCTCCAGCCGCGGGACGAACAGGGCCGTCCGGCCCGTCGCGCTCAGCACGAACGCGATCGGGCGCTCCGTCGGGATGAAGGCGAAGCCCGTGTAGTACAGCACGTACGCGGGGTCGAAGAGCACGGCGCCCGCCAG
>WFPR01000034.1 GCA_015487455.1 Candidatus Bipolaricaulota bacterium | reverse complement strand
TCCCCAGGCCCATGGCCGCGCCGAGCAGCCCCATCCCCCGGCCCCGCCCCTCGGGGTCGGTCGAGTCGGCGACGTAGGCCATCGCCGTCGGGAGGAGCGCCGACGACAAAAGGCCCCCGAGCACGCGGGCCGCGAACAGCATCCAGAGCGCCGTCGCGAGCCCGAACAGCGCGAACGAGACCGCCATCCCCAGGAGCCCCACGAGCAGCACGGGCCGCCTCCCGACGCGATCCGAGATCCGCCCCCACACCGGGGCGAACAGGAACTGCATCAGCGAGTAGGTCGCGAACAGCAGCCCCAGGTGGGTGGCCGTCGCGCCCAGGCTCCGCGCGTAGAAGGGCAGGATCGGCAGGATGATCCCGAAGCCGATCATGACCATGAGCAACGTCAGGAACAGCACGACCAGCGGACGCCCTTGTCGAGGGGTCATCGGCTTAGCTCAACCCGTCGACTGGTCCTCCACCAGCTCGCTCAGGCGGGCGAGCGCCTCCTCGAGGGTCGCGTTCACCTTGTCGATCTGCTCTTCAGTAAGCCGCTCGTAGGGCAGGCTCAGCAGCAGGTGCCTCAGCAGCACGATGCGCGCCTGGAGCGACTTGGGCAGGCGCTCCACCCCCAGCGACTCGTCGCGCAGCAGGCTTCTTAGACGATTTCGGACGGGCTCGACGTCCTCCGCCCCGAAGACGCGGGCGAAGACGTCGAGCGCCCGCTGCAGGCTCTCTAGCAGCTCGCCCTTGGCCCGGATCGCCTCCTCCAGCGCGGCCCGCCCCCGCTCCGTCAGGCGGTACACCTTGCGCTCGGCCTCCCCCTCGTGCTCGACCCAGCCCTGCTCCTCCAGCTGCTGCAGCAGCGGGTACATCGAGCCCGTCGACGGCTTCCAGAAGCCTGTCTCCTCCTCGATCCGCTTCATGAGCCCGTAGCCCGTGAGGGGCTCCCGGCTCAGCAGCTTCAAGATGTAGTACTTCAGCAGCCCGCGCTGCACGGCTCTCGCCCCGATCCCGCCCTCGACGTCGCCTTCAAAGTCGCCTTCAAATATGTCGCCAGCGACATGTCGTCATCGTAGCCGGGCGGGGAGGGGGTGTCAACCCCGAGCGCTTACAGCCCGTAGAGCAGGGCGTAGACGATCCAGCCCGTGATCACGACGTAGAGCCAGAGGGGGAGGGTGAGCCGGGCGAGGCGCCTGTGGGCGTCGAACTCCTGCCGCAGGGCGCGGCGCAGGGTGAGCAGCACCAGCGGCACGATCCCGATGGCCAGCGCTATGTGCGAGATCAACACGGCGAAGTACACGAGACGGAGGATCCCCTGGCCCTCGAAGGGCTTCGAGCCCAGGAGCGCCCAACGGATCACGTACACGACGAGAAACAGCGCCGCGAAGACCGTGGCCGTGAGCATCGCGCGCTTGTGGGCCTCGACGCGCCTCCGCTTGATGAAGGCGAAGCCCGTGAGCAGCGCGACCCCGCTGATGCCGATGACGGCCGTGTTGAGCGCGGGCAGCCAGACGTCGAGGGGCATGCTGGCTAATCGACCCCCCTTACGCTTCCGGCACTGGCGCCGACGCCGAGGGCCAGCGCCAGGGAGAGCAGCGGCAGGTAGACGAGCGAGTAGAGGAAGAGGCGGCGGGCCAGGCGGTCGCGCTCCGGCCCCGGCGGGCGGCGCCGGCCGACCCAAGCCAGCCCGAGGAAGCCCAAGCTCAAGAGCCCCGCCACGACGGCGTACCCGGGCCCCGTCCAGCCCAGCGGGTACGGCAGCAGCGCGACGGGCAGCAGCGCCCCCGTGTGGAGCACAATTTGGCCCCACGTGACGTCCTCGCCGTGGGTGAGCGGGAGGACGGGCAGGCCCGCCCGCTCGTACTCGGAGCGCTTGTAGAGGGCCAGCGCCCAGAAGTGGGGGAGCTGCCAGAGGAAGAGCAGCCCGAACAGCGCCCACGCCTCGGGGGCCAGATGCCCCGTGGCGCCGACCCAGCCGATCAGCGGGGGCAGGGCGCCCGTGACCCCGCCCACCCCGATGGCCCAGGGCGTGCGGCGCTTGAGCGCCGTGTACAGCGGAACATAAGCGAGCAGGGCGATGAGGGCCAAGCCCGCCGCGATGGGGTGGACGAGGAGCGCGAGCAGCGCGAGCCCCAGGGCGCTCAGTCCGAGCCCCAGCGCCAGCGCCTCCCGGGCAGGAAGGCGCCGAGCAGGGAGGGGGCGCGAGCGGGTCCGCGCCATGAGGCGATCCAGCTCGCGATCGCAGTAGTTGTTGAGGGCGGCCGCCCCGGCGGCGGTGAGGCCCGTCCCCAGCAGGGTCCAGAGGGCCGTGAGCGGGCTGGCGGACCCGGCTCCGGCCACGGCCGCCGCGACCCAGTGGCCCGCGAGCGTGGTGGCGAGCACCAGCCCGACGATCCCGGGCTTGACGAGCGAGAACCGATCGCTCACCCCCCGCCACGCGGACGGCGGCCCGCCCTGCGGCCGGGGGTGAGTCCGCTGAACCTCTTGGGGGATCGCGAAGGGCGAGGCCATGACGTTCAACTCGCTCTAGATTAACGCGCGCTCGCGCCCGAGGGGACCGAGGCCGCCTCGGGCCTTGCCGCCGTTTGCTGGGAGCGGAGCGCGGTCCGTCCGAGCTCGTACGCGTAGGCGAGGATCGCGAAGAGCACCAGGGCCACGGCCATGTGCGTCAGGCGCGTGTGGAGGTGCAGCCGCGTGCTCACGGTGAGCGCGCCCAGGACGAGCTGGAGCGTCACGAGCCCCATCGCGCCGTACGCCAGCGCGCGCAAGCCCCCGTGGGAGGCGCGCGCCCAGCGGCTGGCCGCGGCGTGGACCAGCCCCAGCACTGCCAGCCCCAGCACCCGATGCGCAAATTGCACGTTCACGGTGAGGTGTTCAGAGGGCCAGCAGATCACGGGGTGGGGGCAGGCCAGGCCCGCGTTCAGGTGCCGCACGGCGGCCCCCACGGCGATCTGCAGGAGCGTCGCGCCCAGCGCGACCCCCAGCAGCCCCACGGGGAACGCGCCCACGGCCAAAGCTTCCTGGGGTCGAGGGCGGGCGCGGGCCAGGAGCGCCGCGAGCGCCCCGAGGAGGGCCGTCCCCACGGCCATGTGGAGCGTGGAGACGAGCGGGGGCAGCTCCAGCTTGACGGTGACGGCCCCGAGGGCAATCTGAAGGATCAACAACAGCAGGACGAGCTTGGCCAGGTCGGGGGCCGGGCGCCAGGCCGTGACCACGGCCCCGAGGACGAGCAGCCCCACCAGCCCGCCCATCACCCGATGGAGCCACTCCAGGACGGTCGCGGGGTCGTCGAGCGGCGGGATGAGGTAGCCCTTGCAGAGAGGCCAGTCGTCGCCGCAGCCCATCCCGGACTCGGTCACGCTGACGACCCCGCCGAGCAGGAGCAGCAGGAAGACGGCGACGGTCGCCAGCGCGGCCCAGACCCTCATCGCTCACGCTCCCTCTTGGAGGCTTGATAGAGCTTCCAGGCGAACCAGCCGAAGATCGCCAGCGGGACGGGCACCATCATCAGGACGGCCCAGTAGTTCGGGCCGAACAGGTCCTCGGACGTCTTGCGTAGGTCGTGGTTCGCCCACGCCGTCCCTGACGTCATAACCATAACTGTAATGATTATGCATCCCAGGATGAAAAGAATCAACCCCGCCCTGCCCAACGTGGTGAACGCCCCACGAATCATGGCTCGAAGAAGATCCTCCTCACCCCCTGGACGTAGCTTCCCTCACCGATGAAGAAGACGGCCAGCAGCGCCAGAAGCAGCAAGGGGAGCAGCACGACGTAGCGCAGGCTGAGGCGCTCGAAGCGCAGCCCCATCGTGTAGCCCAGGATGAGCCAGGCTTGGCCCAGGGCCAACCCGCTGAGCAGGACGCGCTTCGTGGCCCCGGCGTCGCGCAGCAGCAAATACACCACGTACATCGCAAGGCTGAGCCCCACCACCCCGAGCCAGACCCGGCGGACGAGGCGCACGTCGTGGGCGTGCCCCTGCCCCTGTGCCTGCGCTTGACCTTGGGGTTGCGTCGGCGTCGGCTGCTCCATGGCGCTCCGTTCCTCCATCTTACCGTCCCGCCCTCAAGTCTACCAGAGGTACAGCAGCGTGAACAGGAAGACCCAGACGAGGTCGACGAAGCCCCAGTAGAGTCCGGCCAGCTCGAGGGGGGTGTAGTCGCCCCGCTCGTCGTAGAGGCCTCGGGCGACCCGCCCGGCGACGATCAGCAGGATCACGACGCCCGTCAGCACGTGGAGGCCGTGGAAGCCCGTCAGCATGAAGAACGAGGCCCCGAACTGCTCCGCGCCGAAGGGGTTGGTCCAGGGGTAGACCCCCTCGTGGAAGAGGTTCGTCCACTCGTACGCCTGCATGAGCAGGAACACGACCCCCAGGAGGGCCGTCAGCCGGGTGAGCCGGGCGGCCCGAACGCGGTCGCCCCGGAAGCCGTACGCCACGGCCAGGGCCATCGTCCCGCTGCTCCCCATCAGCACCAATGTCATCAGCATCACCACGCCTAGGGGGATCTCCAGCGCGCCGAGGCGCAGCGCGAAGACCTGGCCGGTGTCCGGCCAAGGGGCCGTCACGGCCGCGCGGGCGGCCAAATAGCTCGCCAAGAAGGCCCCGAAGATGAACGCGTCCCCCAGGATGAAGATCCACATCATGACCTTGGTCCAGGGGAGCGGGAACGTCTCCCGGTCGCGGACCCAGTCGCTCACGAACTCCCGAAGCTCCGTCATCATCCTTGCTCGCTCGACCCCTCCTTGCGTTGCATCCCGTTGCGCTCTGGTCGCGCTTCCCGTCACGCCACGTGGAGCAGGGCGAAGATCCAGAGCCAGACGACGAGCAGGAAGTGCCAGTACAGGGCGCACAGTTCGACCCTGAGCGGGCTGGGCCGCCGCCAGACGCGTCCCCAGGCGATCAAGCCCCCCACGAGGTGCAGCCCGTGGATCGCCGTCAGCAGGTAGAAGAAGCCGCTGGCGGGACCGTGGGCCAGGGTGTAGCCCAGCGCCGCGAGCTGCTTCCAGACGACGAGCTGTCCCACGACGAACAGCGCGGCGAGGAGCGCCGCCCCGAGGAGCCAAGGCCGCGCCCTGGAGAGGCCCTCCTCAAGGGTGAGGCGCTTGGCCCGCTCCAGCGCCAGGCTGCTCAAGACGAGCAGCAGGGTGTTGGCCCAGAGGAGCGGGGGCTTGGGCAGCGCGCCCCAGCCCGGCAGCCCTCGCCGCACCAGGTACGCGCTGGTCAGCATCGAGAAGACCACGGTCACGGCCGCCAGGAAGAGCCACAGCCCCAGCTTCGGCGTCGGGACGGCGAAGCCCTCACCCCCAGGGAGGTCTCCGCTCCCTGTCTCTTATACACATCTGACGCTG
>WFPR01000033.1 GCA_015487455.1 Candidatus Bipolaricaulota bacterium | reverse complement strand
CCCGAGCGCCCGGCCCACCGTCTCGGGGAACGCCCGCGCCAAGAGCCCCGTGGTCGCGATCGCCGCCCCCTTGGTGAGCAGGACGACGTCGCCGGGCCGGGCCATCGCGGGCGTGACGTACGCGTCCTCCGAGCCTAACGCAAAGAGCGCTCCACCCCCGATGATCGTGTAGTCGCAGCCGAGGAACCGGCCCGTGTGCCCCGCCACCACGGCGATCCCCAGATTTTTGAACTCTTGATGCATCGCCTCCCAGTAGCGCTCGAACTCCGCGGCGCCCATGTGGGGCGGCAGGTTGAAGTCCACGACGGCGAACTGGGGCGCCAGCCCGCTGGTGGCCAAGTCGGAGGCCAGCAGGTGCACGGAGAGCCAGGCGGAGTCCTCCGGGCCGAGCGCGGGGATGAGCGAGAGCGGGTCGGTCGTGACGGCCAGCACGCGGCCGGGCGCGACCCGCACGATCCCGTTGTCCAGCCCCGGCGCCGGCCCGACGAGCACCTCGGGCCGGCGGGCGCCGAGCCGGGGCGCGATCACCGCCTCGAAGAAGCGGGCGTCGACCTTGCCGACGTCGGGGAACTCAAGCGTCATGGGGCCTCCTTTCGTCCTTTGCCCCTCCCGCGATCGGGGAATCGGGGAAGCGCACGGCCAGCGCCAGGAACGAGCCGAACGGGACCCGGGCGGCCTCCAGGGGCACGACGGGCGGAAAGAGCGTGCAGCTCCACGCGATCTTCGCGCCGGGCCCGTAGGCCCGCCTCAGCAGCCCCAAGATCTCGGGCAGCGAGTAGAAGTGGGCGTTCTGGTAGAAGGGGTTCTTGCCCAAGAGCTCTTGGAGGCGGCGGCGCAGCGTCGAGAGGCTCCAGCGGTTCATGAGCCCCAACAGCAGGCCCCGGCGGGCGACCCGTTGCGCCTCTTGGAGCACCCTAAGGGGCTCCGGCATGTACTCGAAGCAGGTGATCATCGCGACCGCGTCGAACGCGCCGTCGGGGAAGGGGAGCGCGGCGGCGTCCCCCCGGACCAGGGGCCCGTCCCACCACTTGCGGGCCTCCCGGAGCATCAGGGGGCTCAAGTCGAGCCCGACGGCCCGAAGCCCCAGCTCCTGAGCGAACCAGCGGGTGAAGTGCGTCGTCCCGCAGCCGACCTCCAGGAGCGTCCGCACCTCCCCCAGCTCCGGCAACAGGGCGCGGAGGAGCTTCTTCTCCAGGCGGTCCATCCGCGCCCCCTTCCCCGTGTACCAACTCTCGTACGTCTCGACGATCTCCCGCCGGAAGTACCAGGGGACGAACGGCTCATCTCGACCCTTGGTCTTGAGCCTGGGCTTCGGCTTCAGTCTCAGCAGAGGGCTCATCCGCGGCACCCCCCCGGCAGCAGCTCCTCCGTGAACAGCTCGTCGAGGGGCAGCGTCTGAGGGATGATCCCCTCCTCGAGGAGGAACCGCTGGGCTTGGGTCCAACGATCGGGGTCGTTGTGGCAGGGCGCGCCCACGAAGATCGGGACGGTGCGGTCGTACGCCCTGAGGTTCAGCTCGTCGCGGAGGTGGGGCAGCGCCTCGAAGAAGCGCGCCTTGGCCCGCTCGGGGTGGGCCAACAAAAAGAGCGTCGCGTCCGCGATCGCGCTCAGGAACGCGCGTAGCGCCTCCGGTCGCTCCTCAACGAGCCGAGGGCGCGCCAGGAAGACGAGCTGATAGCTCTCCGGGGCGCCGTAGTCCTCTTGGTTGAAGACGACCGGGGTGAAGCCCGCCAGCTCGACCTTCACGGGCTCGAAGTTGCGGAAGGCCCCGATCGCGTCGACCCGACCCGCCAGCAGCGCGGGCATCAAGCTCAGAAAGTCGAGCTTGACGAGCTGGACGTCCTGGCCGGGCTCGAGCCCCACCGCCCGGAGCATCGTCCCGTAGACAGCGGGCTCCACGGGCTCGACGGCGTAGCCGATCGTCCCGCCCTTCAAGTCCTCGAGGCGCTCGATGCCCCGCTCCTTGATGGCCACCAGGGCGCCCAGGGGCTTCATGAGCAGCGCGCCGACGGCTATAGCGTCCAGCCCCTGTGCGCTCTTGAGGATGATAAAGTTGAACATGCTGCTCAGCCCGAGGTCGACGGCCCCCGACGCCACCAGGAAGGGCACCTGGCTGGGGTCGCCCGGCTCCCGGATCTCCACGCTTAGGCCCCGTCGGGCGAAGTAGCCGTTCGCTTGAGCTAAGTACAGGGGCGCGTGGTCCGGGTTCGCGAACCACTCGAGCATCACCGTGAGTGGTTCCGTCCCCCCCTGCGCCTGGGCGCCCCCGCCGAACGCGGAGTTCAGGCCCGTGAAGGCAATGAGCCCCAGCCCCAGCAGGAGCAGCCCCACCCTCTGAGCCGTTCGCCGCATCGTCCATCCCTCCCTTTGCCCTTTTGGGCTTTTCTCGTCATCATTCTCGTTCTCATCCTCGTCTAAGCTTCACGCTCACCGGCGTTCACTCACTCGTGCACTCGTGCGCGTCGCGTCCGACCCGCTGCCAGCGGAGGGCGCGGCGCTCGACGAGCACCAACAGCCCGAACAGCAGGAGGCTCCCCGCTGACAGCCAGAACACCAAGGCGAACGCCTCGTCCAGCCGACCGAAGTTCGTGGCCACGCGGATCCAGTAGCCCAGCCCCCCGGCGGCCGGGCCGTGGGGGCTCCAGACCTGACCGCCGACGACCATCTCGGCGAAGACGGCCCCGAGCACCGCGTAGACGAGCCCGAGCTTCAGCCCCGAGAACACGGCGGGGAGCGCCCCCGGCAGCCGGACCGTCCAGAACGTCCGCCAGCGGGAGGCGCCCAGCACCCGCAGGAGCGCGACGTAGTCGGGGTCGACGGCCTTGAGCCCGTCGACCGTGGCCACCACCACGGGGAAGAACGCGATGAACGCCCCCAGCGCGACCTTGGGCGGGAGCCCGAACCCGAGCCAGACGACCAGAAGGGGCGCGATCGCGAACAGCGGGACGTTCCGCGAGGCGATCAGCAGGGGGTAGAGCCCCCGCTCCAGCGTGGGCGAGTGGAAGATTGCGACACCCAGCCCGAGGCCCGCGAGCGCCGCCAGCCCGAACCCCAAAAGCGCCGAGGCGAACGTGACCGCCGTCCCGACCCAGAGCGCGGCCCCCTGCTCGAGCAGGGCGGTGAGCGCGGCGCTCGGGGCGGGCAGCAGGTACTCCGGGACGTGCAACAGCCGGACGGCCCCCTCCCAGAGCGCGAAGAACGCGAGCAGGAGCCCAAGGGGCGGCAGGGCGCGCGCGAACGGGGTCACGGGGCCGTCACCTCCTCCTCTTCCCGCACTGAAAGCCCGAGCGCCTCGAGGACCTCCCGCTTGAGGGCCACGAGCTCGGGGCTCGTGACGTCCCGCGGATGGGGCCGCTTGACCTCCAGCTCGAGGCGGACGCGCGCGGGTCGGGGGGTGAGCACCACCACCCGATCGGCCAGCTTGAGCGCCTCCTCGACGTCGTGGGTCACGAGGAGCACGGCGGGCCGCTGCGCCGCCCACGCTTGGAGCAGATGGTCGTGAAGCTGGGCTCGGGTGAGGGCGTCCAGCGCCCCGAAGGGCTCGTCGAGGAGCCAGAGCGGCTTCTCCAGCAGCAGGGTGCGCACCAGGGCGACCCGCTGGCGCATCCCGCCCGAGAGCTGGTGCGGGTAGTGCCCCTCGAAGCCCTCGAGCCCGAAGCGTTTTAGCAGGGTTCGGGCGCGGGCGCGCGCCTCCCTCCGGCTGAGCCCTTGGACTTCGAGCCCCAGGGCGGCGTTGGCCAGGGCCGTCCGCCAGGGGAGCAGCAAATCTTTCTGCTGCATGTAGGCGACGTGACCCCGACAGCTCGCGACGCGCCGCCCGTCCAGCGCGATGGAGCCCGAGTCGGGCGGGATCAGCCCGGCCAGCACGTTGAGCAGGGTGGTCTTGCCGCAGCCCGACGGCCCCACCAGCGCGACGACCTCACCGCGTTCAACGCGCAGCGAGAGCCCGTCGAGCACGCGCAAGGGCCTCGTCGCCGAAGGGGCGCGGGAGAAGCTCTTACGCAGGTCGCGGATCTCGAGGTAGGGGTGTGCCACGCATGGTCACTCCCTCCGCCGGCATTACCCGGATCAGGTTCGACGGGTCGACCCCGGTGCCCGGTCGGGCCTAGGGGTCCTCTCAGCCCGGTTCCCCCGAGCTCCCCGAGGCTCAACTATAAACCCCCAAGGCGGGGCTTTCAACCCGGCCCTCGCCTCGCCCCTGACGCTCGGCCTTGACAAGGGCGTAAAACTTCGAATAAATTTGTAAAAATGTCAAAATGAGTCTCACAAGGGGAGGGTTTCGCCGTGCAACGGTACAACCCGCGGTGGAGGTGGGGCGCCGCTCTGCTGGCCTCCACCGCGCTCTTGGCGCTGCTGGTGGTGGGTCCTCCTAGAAGCGCGGCCCAGGGGCTCGTCACGTTCCTGGTGCCGGTCTCCCAGTGGGCGGAGGACTTCGACGCCGAGCGGGACGTCGCGTACGGCGTCGCGGTCGACTTCTCGGACAACGCCATCGTCGTGGGCACCTCGGGGGTGATCGCGTACTCGCCCGGCGGCGCGCGGCTCTGGTGGGCGGCCTACCCGGGGGTGGCCTTCGACGTCGTGACGGACACGCTGGGCGACGCGATCGTGGCCGGGGACGGCGGCCTCGTCAAGTACGCCTCGGGCGGGCGGACGCTGTGGCGAGTGCCGGGGCGTTTCGGGAGCGTGGCCGTCGCGTTCGAGGACGCGATCGTCGCGGCGGGCGAGGTGGGCGTGGCGCTGGTCGACCCCTCAGGACGGCAGGTTGAGCGGCTGGATCTGGGCCTGGATTACGCGGGCCGGGTGCGCGCCGTGGCCGTCGACCCCACGGGCAAGCTCCTCGTGGTCGCGGGCGAGGCGGGGATCGCCCAGTACGACCTTGAGCGCCGTCAACGGCTCTGGCGGGTGGCCTACCCCGGCGAGGCCCGCGACGTGGCCGTGGACTCCGAGGGGGCCATCGTGGTCGTCGGGTCCCTCGGGGTCAGCAAATACGGCCCCGGCGGCGTGCTGCTGTGGCGGGAGGTGTTCCCGGGCGAGCCTCAGGCCGTGGCCGTCCTCCCCCTCTCGCCGGAGCAGCGGCTCCAGCTCGGGACGATCGGCGACTTCGTGTTCGTCACGGGCGGAAACCGCGCGGGCGGCGACTGGGACTACTTGACGGTCAAGTACGCGCCGACGGGCAAGCTCGTCTGGGAGGCCCGCTACGACGGGCGCGTCGGCGACGACGTCGCCTACGGGATCGCCGTAAGCCGCACCGGCTACCTCTACGTGGTGGGCACCTCGACGCTGGCCAAGGGCCCCTTCGATCGCGGGGCCGCCCAGCAGGGCGGCCGTGCGGGAGATCCCGCCCCCGACCCCGACTACTACACCATTCAGTACCTCGAGAGGCCGCTGAACGAGCTCGTGGAGGAGGGGCGTTGCCCCGATCGGACCGGAGCCCCCCTGGCGGACTTCGAGATCGAGCCGCCCCTCCCCGTCGCGGGCGAGCCCGTCGCGTTCTACGACCGCTCGGTGGACCCCGACGGCCACATCCTGACGTGGGCTTGGGACTTCGGCGACGGGACGACCGCCCAGGGGCCAAACCCGACGCACGTCTACGCCCGACCCGGGACGTACACCGTCACCCTCATCGTGGTGGACAACGCTTATTGCGTGGGACAGGCGCAGCGGGCGCTTGAGGTGACCGCCGTCGCGCCCCCGTCACGGGCGGCCTGAGCTTCTCCTGGCAGACGGAGGCCGCGCCCGTGGCCGGTGACCCGGTCGCGGACTTCGCGTGGACCGTCGAGCGCGAGGTCCATGGGAGCTACCCACCGGGCTTCCTCCCCGCGGAGGCGACGGACCTCGACGTCGTCCACTTTGAGGATCGCTCGACGATCGAGGCCGTTCCCGCCGAGGGCCCCGTGACGGTGCGCTTCTCCCCCGAGGTCGATCCCGAGCTGGAGGCCCAGGTGGCGGGGTGGTTGTGGGACTTCGGCGACGGGACGACGTCCACGGAGCGGGCCCCCACCCACGTCTACGCGGCGCCCGGCCCGTACCTCGTCGGGCTTACCGCGACCCTCCTCGACGGGACGACGCTGCGCCACGAGGAGCTGATCGACGCGCGGCCCGAGGGGGCTGCCGTGGGCCGGATCGTGAGCTGGCTGTGGGACTTCGGCGACGGGGACGTCTCCACGGAGCAAAACCCCGGCCACCACTATCTGGACGACGGGCTCTACACCGTGACCCTCACGGTCACGGACGAGCTCGGACGCACCTCGACCGTCCAGAAGACGGTCCTGGTGCTGAACGTCCCGCCCGTCGCCGACTTCGGCGCCCTCTTCGAGGGCTGGAGCGGGAGCTGCGCCGAGCTGGGGCTCCCCCTCACGGACGTCGGCTTCGGGACCGCCTGCGGCGCGCCCACGGCGCCCCCCAACACCGGCGCGCTCGACCTGATCGATCAGTCCTATGACAGCGAGTCGTGGTTCCCGATCGTCTCGTGGAGCTGGACGTTCGCGGCGCTGGACGGAGGGGTCGTCGTCTGCGACGGGGGCGCGGGCTGCGAGACCCTGCCCGACCCCCGCGTGGTGGCCTACACCGACGGGACCGGGGACTTTCTTTATCGCGGGCCGCTCGAGGTGACGCTGCTCGTGGCGGACGACGACGGCGCGACGGCCCAGGCGACCCAGACGCTGGAGGTCGCGAACATCCCGCCCTACGCCGTGTTCGACTGGTGGACCGAGGGCAGCAGGCTCTCGGAGACGGCCTGCGACAGCTGCGCCTCGCTGTACGGCACCGGCACGCCCTCCGCCTCCGCCGGCCTAGGGGGCGGGGCCGTGACGATCACCCGTGACGTCTCCACCGAGTGCGGCGCCCTCAACGCGAGTCAGGCCATCTGCGGGATCTGGAACGCTGTGAACTTCGGCATTTATGTGGAGTTGACGATCGGGGGCAGCGGCGTCGTCGAGCTGACCGAGACGGCCCCCACGGGCTGGGTCTTCGACTCCTGCTGGGACGGCGGCTCCAACCTCGTGACCTGCGACGGCACCCAGAGCCAGCTCAGCGCGACGATCGACCTGGACGCCCTGGGCGGCTCGTACTTCTTGAGCTACGCGCTCTTCCCGCCGCCGACCGCGGCCGCGGGGGCGTACACGATCGCGGGGACCTTCGTCCTGACCCTGAGCGGCGAGAGCGTAGATCTTGACAGCACCGTGGTGCTGTGCGACCGGGTGAACGCCGAGGGCTACGTCGAGTTCTGGGGCTACGACGACTTCGACGCGCAGGATCTTCTGGGACTGCCGGGCATCGACCCGAACGGGGACGCCATTTTAAGCTACGACTGGGACTTCGGCTCGCTCGGGACGGCCACGGGACAAACCCCTCATAACGGCACCACGTGCGAGGACGGCGCCTGCACCTTCTGGCTGGAGGACCTCGTCTGCGTCTACGACGACACGTTCCTGGACTGGTTCTGGAGCTACGATCTGGACGTCACGCTCACGGTGACCGACGAAGCGGGCGGCTCCACGGACGCCTCGGCCACGATCCCGCTGACCGGGTGGTGCGCGGGCGGGGGTGGGATCTAGCTACACACGCACGTGTGACATGCGCCACTTGACAAGCCCGCACGGTTTCCCTTAGGATAAGCAAAAATTGTGCCGGCTTAAAGCCGTCCCTAAAAGGAGCTAAAAAGGAGGCAAGGGGGCATGCGCGGCCCGAAGGGGGGCTTGACTCAAGGGGCGCTGGCTGCGGCATGGGTCGTCTCAGGCCTCCTCATTGGGGCGCTTGTTCAAGTTCAGGTTCAAGTTCAAGCGCAGGAGCTGTCGGGCCGGGTGAAGCTGAGCGGGAGCTTCACGCCCTTCTACGGGTTGCTCACCCCCCAGTCACCGCCCCAGCGGCTGGTCCAAACGACGGCGGAGCGGGTCCCCCAGCTCGTCGGGGTGGTCACCCAGATCGACCTGGGGCTGGACTTCCCCGGCGTCGGGCTCGACGGGACGTTCGTGCTGAGCCCCCTCGGGCTGACGCTGGCCTGGCTGAGCGGCGACTTCTCGTTCCTGGCCCGGGAGGAGGGACCGGTCCGCGCCGTCCAGAAGCGCACCCTAGCCCAGAACGACTTCGTGAAGGTGCTGCGGGCCTTCCCGGCCCGCGTCCCCGCCGGGGGGACGGTCGAGGTGCTCCTCGTCGTCGAGGCGCTGCAGGATCTCACGGGGGCGCCCCTGACGATCACCGAGGAGTACCCCTCGGGCTGGGCGGTCGAGTTCGTCGACCCGCAGGGGGCGCTCGTCGCCCCGAACGTCGCCCGCTGGACGGTGGCGCTGGGGCTGCCCGGCTCGCGGGCGGTGATCCGCTACAGCGTCCGGGTGCCCGAGGGGGCGCGGGGCCTCGTCGCGATCGGCGGGACGATCGAGTCGGCGCTCTTCCCGCCGCTCAGCTTCGACGACACGATCGAGGTGATCCCCCCGGCGCCGCCGACGCTGCCGGGGCGCGTCCGCATCCGCCAGGACGTGCTCTTCTCCGCGTTGATCGCCAACAACACCCTCATCGACCCGTTGGGCTTCCGCCTGCTGACCCTGCGCACCCGGCTCACCCCCCAGCCGGGGCTGACCCTGTCGAACTTCCTGCGCATCCAGAACGTCGGGACGGCGCAGACGCCCGCGTTCCAGTGGCGGGATGTCGTGCAGATCTCGGGCCAGACGGCGGGCGGGGTGAACGTGCGGGCGACGCTCCGCTTCGCCGACGACGGGGACGCGGGTGTCCCGCTGCTCTTCGACGGGGGGACGCTCCAGATCAGCGTGCTGCCGATCACCTCGCAGCTGAGCCTGCGGCTGCTGGCCAGCTTCGACGCCCAAAACGCCGTCCGCCTCCAGGCGGTGCCCGGCTGGACCACGGAGCTCGGGGGCACCCAGGTCCGCGCGCAGGGCAACTTCCGCGTCAACGCCCAGCTCCAAATTGAGGAGTTCACCGCCAGCTTGCGCCTCCTCAACGAGTTCTCGGACGGCCTCCTCCAGCTGCAGGACCTCTACGGGCCGCTCGCCTACGACGCGACCCCGGACGACGGCGTGGAAGAGGAGCACTTCGAGCTGACGCGGCGGACGGTGCTGCTGCGCTTCACGCTGGGCAAGCTGGACGTGCAGGCCATCAGCGTCCTCCGTCCGGTGCTCGCCGACGGCGACTCCGACGGCGCGGACGAGAAGCTGGCCAGCGCCAAGCTGGTGCAGCAGGAGATCCGCGTACGACGCGCCTTCGAGGACGTGCTCATCGGCGTGCGCGCGCTCTACACGGCCTCGCCCACGACCCCGCCGCCGGACGTCCTGCAGCTCAGCCTGCTGCACACCGAGCTCACCGTCATCCGCGGCCCGCTCCGCTCCGAAGCGGACCTCCGCCTCTTCCTGAACCCGCTGGCCTTCCAGACCACCTTCAGCTTGACCGTGAGCTTTTAAGTCAAAGCGGGACGCTTGAAACACCCACAAGTGTAATGCCCCCTCTTGACAGACCCAGACTTTTATGATAGTGAGTACTACTTACAAGTGGAAGCTCAAGAAAACCAAAGGAGGGCCACGATGAGGCAGTATAAACGGTGTGGAGCGGGGCTTCTGCTTGTGATAGGGCTGGTCGCGCTGGGGCCCGCCGCGGCGGTGCTCCCGCAGGGCGCCGTGGTGCTCCTCTACCTGCCGACGGCCGAGTGGCAGAACGCGCTCGACGCGCGCGAGGACGTCGCGTACGACGTCGCCGTGGACGCCCAGGGCGAGGCCGTGGTGGTGGGGACCAGCGAGGTCGTCAAGTACGCCCCCAGCGGCGCGGTGCTCTGGCGGCGAGCGCTGGACGCCCCGGCGCGGGCGGTGGCCGTGGACGCGCTGCTCGGCAACCCGGTCGTGGCCGGGGACGGCGGGCTCGCGAAGTACACGGCGGAAGGACGGCTGCTGTGGCGCCTCGACGAGGGCGAGGCGTTCTGGGACGTGGCCGCGTTCGACGACGGGACGGTCCTGGCCCTGACGGCCCAGGGGGCGATCCGGCTGTTCGGGGCGGACGGGCGGCCCCTCAAGACCCTGGCGCCCGAGGCGTGGCGGGAGGAGGACCAGATCCCCCAGGCGCTGGCCGTCGGGCCCCTGGGGCTGAGGAGCGTGGCCGTGGTGGGCCAGGGCTTCGTCGCCCTGCTGGACGTGGAGGACGGGCAGATCGTGTGGCAGCTCCCCTACGAGGGGGAGGCCCGCGACGCGGCGTTCACCTCCGGGGGGCTGCTCGTCGTCGTGGGGACGCAGGGCGTCGAGGCGTACAGCGCGTCGGAGGGGGAGAGGCTGTGGCGGACGGCCCTCCCCGACGGGGTCGAGCTGTGGGCCGTCACCACCCTGCCCCCCAGCGAGGACGAAGCCCTGAGGCTGCAGACGACCGACGATGTCGTGCTGGTCACGGGAGCCATCAGGCTGGGCGACGATTGGGACTTCTTCACGGCCAAGTACACCGCGACGGGGGAGCTGTTCTGGAGCCTGCCGCACGACGGCGGCTACGGCGACGACGTGGCCTTCGGGATCGCGGCTCACCCCACCCCGCAGGGGCACGCGCGCGTCTACGTCACGGGCTTCACGTCCAAGCCCATAGGGGGCTCAAGCGGGCGCCCGGACTCCGCGGCCCTCATCGATCGTGACTACCTCACCGTGGTCTACCTGGAGAAGCCCCTGCAGATCTCACGGACCATGGCCCCTGGGGTGAACTGCCCAGGCTGGCGCCCCATCGCCGACTTCGAGATCGTGCCCACCACGCCCGTGGTCGGCGAGTTCGTGCAGTTCCAGAACCTCTCGACGGACCCCGACGGCTGGGTGGTCAGCTCGGCCTGGGACTTCGGCGACGGGACGACCTCCCAAGCCTACAGCCCGACGCACGTCTACACCCAGCCCGGGACGTACACCATCACCCTCACCGTGGTGGACAACTCGGGCTGCGTCGCCCAGGTCCAGCGCACGATCACGATCGGGGGTGGGCTCGGCTGGCGGGCCGAGCCGATCGCGTCCGAGCTGCTGGCGGACTTCACCTGGACGGTCGAACGGGAGACGCGCCCCAACGGCTACCCCTTGGGCTACGCGCCGCCCCCCGAGCCCACGGCCACGGACCTCGACACGGTGCACTTCGAGGACCTGTCGACGTCGCGGGTCTCGCGGGTGAAGGTGTGGTTTGACGCGAGCGGACTCGATCCCAACGGCACCGCCGTCCTCTGGGAGTGGGACTTCGGCGACGGGACCACGGCCACCTACGCCACGGCGCAGAACCCCGAGCACGAGTACGACGTCCCCGGCAGCTACACCGTGCGCATCACGATCACGGACGCGGGCGGCCTCACCCGCGTCATCGAGGAGACGTTGACGTTCTCCGCCGACCCGCTGCCCATCACGCGGTGGGAGTGGGACCTCGACGGCGACGCCGCGCTCGACGCGTTCGCCCCGACCCCGAGCTTCGACTACCCCGATAATGCCGCCTACGACGTGACGCTGACGGTGGAGGACGCCCTGGGCAACACGGCCACCGTCACCAAGACCCTGAACGTCGTCAACGTCCCGCCCCAGCCGGACTTCCTGGAGATGTTCCTGGGGATACCAAAGCCCAAGGACAAAATAGGCAACTTAGAGTTCGTCTGGCAGTTGGAGTGCTGGACAAGGCAACGAAGATTTGAAGGGAGAACGCCGTTTGTCGTGGACGTCCCCCCGAACGCGGGTGCCTTGCAGCTTCAAGACATCTCCCTCGACAGCGAGCCGTGGGGGAGCGTGACGAGCGTGCAGTGGGCCTTCTCGTCGAATGCGACGGTGTGGTATCTAGTGGGCAGCGCCAGCGACCCCAACCCCATAGTGCTGCTCTTGAACAGCTTAGGGCTGCTCTACTGGGGGCCGGTGGACGTCACGCTCACGGCCACGGACGACGACGGCGACAGCTGGTCGCTCACCCGGACGCTCTTCGTCGATAACATTCCCCCGTGCGCGGGCTTTTTGTGGGGAGATCTCAGCAGGGAAGCCACGGCTAGCATCGATTGTGAAGCGTGTGTCAAGCTCTACGGCCGCGGCGACGAGTACAAGGAGACCAAAGCGGAGGCCCTCTACGCTTTCCGCAGCATTAGCCGCCCGAAGGGGAGCGAAAGCTGCCCGAAGTACGGCGCGCTCTGCAGCCTGGCCGAGGCCGTTACGTACGGCTTTGAAGTCACGTTGTACATCGAAGGCGCCGAACTCATCGACGTCAGGGAGGTGGTCCCGCCAGGCTGGACCATTGACTGCAGCACGGCAAACCTCCCCTCAGGCTTGATCTGCACACCCACGGAAATCAGTGGAACGCTCAAGGGACGTGGGAAGATCGTCTACACGATGAGGGCATCCCCCGGAATCGCCGGCGGCGTTCACACCATCGAGGGCACGTTCGGCTATGCGAAGGCGATCGCCACCCTCAACTCCGACGTGGTCGTCTGCGACCTGGCCAGGCTGGAGAAGCTGGCCTTCAGCGTGGACGCCCTCGGCGAGACCGAGTGGCAGTTCCCCCCAGGGGGCGACTGGAACGGCGACGCCCTCGTGAGCTTCGACTGGCTCTTCAGCGACAGCCTGGGGAACGTCTGGACGGCGACGGGCGAGCAGCCCACGGGCGGCTTCTGCTCGGGCGGGACCTGCGTGCTGACGAACGTCTCCCTCACGTGCGACGCCACGGGCAGGTGGCGCTACGACGTCGACGTCGAGCTGACCGTCACCGACGCGGGCGGCGCGTCCAACACCTACAGCCAAACGATCACGCTCACGGGGCCCTGTCGGTGACGAGGGATCGAGACGAGAGACGAGAGACGAGACGGGAAAGGAAGGAAAGGGAAGCCGGGGCGGGCCTTCTAGCCCGTCCCGGCTCTCGCTTTCATCTGTCGAGCTCTACGGCCCGCACCTCACACTCGAGCCGCCCCCGGTGCAGCCTCACGGTGAGGCGCTGTCCGACGTCCACGCCCTCGGCGGCGCGCACCACCCGTCCCTGGGCGTCTTGGACGAGGGCGTAGCCCCGCCGGAGCACGGCTGTAGGGCTTACGGCCTCGAGCCGCGCGAGCAGCGCCTCCAGCCTCCGCGCCGGGCGCTCCAATTGAACGCGCTGGGCGCGCAGCAGCCGGGCGCTCAGGGCGTCGAGCGTCTGCTGGGCCTCGCGCAGCCGGCGCAGGGGCCGGCGGAGCGCGTAGCCCGAAACGAGCCGCTCCAGCCGGACCTGCAGCGCTTCAAGGCGGCCGCTTTGGCCGCTCACCAGCCGTCGGGCGAGCTCGCCGACGCGGCCGAGCAGCTCGTCTCTGTCGGGGACGACGAGCTGGGCGGCCGCCGAGGGCGTCGGGGCCCGGACGTCCGCGGCCAGGTCCGCCAGCGTGACGTCGACCTCGTGGCCCACGGCCGAGACCACGGGGACGGCAGAGCGCGCGATCGCCCGCGCCACGATCTCCTCGTTGAACGCCCAGAGGTCCTCCGAGGAGCCGCCGCCCCGGCCCACGATCAGGACGTCCAAGGGCTCGCAGCGCCGGTGATAGCGGTTGGCCGCGCCGATCGCGTGGGCGATCTCCTCCGCGGCCCCGTCCCCCTGGACCCGCACGGGGAAGATCCGCACCTCGACGGCCGGGTAGCGCCGCCCCAGGATGGAGAGCACGTCGCGGATGGCCGCCCCCTCCGTGGAGGTGATCAGCCCGAGGCGCTCGGGGTACGGGGGCAAGGGGCGCTTGCGCGCCGGGTCGAAGAGGCCCTCGGCCGCCAGGCGCCGCTTGAGCGCCTCCAAAGCCCGCTGCCGCGGGCCTAAGCCCGCGGGCTCCAGGCGCCACACCTCCAGCTGGTAGCGCCCCCGCGGGCCGTAGACCGTGAGCGTCCCCCGCGCCCGCACCGCCTGGCCGTCCTCGGGCCGGAAGGCCAGCCGGGCCGCTAGGGGCTTGAACATCACCGCGTCCAGCTCGCCGCCCCCGTCCTTGAGCGTGAAGTAGAGGTGCCCGGAGGGATACGGCCGCACGTTGGACAGCTCCCCCTCGACCCAGACGTCGGGGAAGGCCGTCTCCAGCAGCTCCTGCGCCAGGACGTTGAGCTCCGAGACGGTGTACACTTGAGGCTCGGACTCGAACAGCTCCATCGCACGCACGCGGCGATGGTACCCGATCGCCGTGGCGGGGGCCAGGCGGAGCGAAAGCGCTAGGGGACGATGGCCGTCCCCGCGCGGCCCTGCAGCGCCTCCTCGGCCCGCTCGAGCGAGGCGATGATCACCCGTTCCCCGCCGTGCTCCAAGAAGCGGATGGCCGCCTCGACCTTCGGCCCCATGCTCCCCAGCGGGAACTCCCCGGCTTTCAGATAGCGCCGGGCCTCCGCGAGCGACAGCCGCGCCAGCTCGACTTGCTCGGGCGTCCCGTAGCGGAGCGCGACCCGCTCGACGTCCGTCAAGATCAGCATCGTCTTGAGCTTCAGCGCGGTGGCCAGCCGCTCCGAGGTCAGGTCCTTGTCGACGACGGCCTCTACGCCCCTCAAGCCCTGGGGCGTCTCGACCACGGGGACGCCGCCCCCGCCGCAGGCGATCACCACCCAGCCCGCCTCGACCAGCGCCCGGATCGCGTCCACCTCGACGACCGCGAGGGGCTTGGGCGACGGGACCACCCGGCGGTAGGGCCGCTCACCCGAGCCCACCCGGGCGAGCGCGTAGCCCCGCTCGCGCCGCAGGCGCTCGGCCTCCGCCTCGCTGTAGAACGGCCCGATCGGCTTCGTCGGGGTTGAGAACGCGGGGTCGTTCGGGTCGACGAGCACCTGGGTGACGACGGTCGCGACGGGGATCGAGAGCCCGCGGGCGCGCAGGGCGTTCCGGAGCTCCCGCTGCAGCAGGTACCCGAGCTGGCCCTGGGTCATGGCCCCGCAGACGTCCAGCGGCATCGGGGGCGCGACCCCCCGTCGTCGGGCCTCCTCCTGCTGGAGGAGGAGGGCGCCGACTTGGGGGCCGTTGCCGTGGGTGAGCACGACGCGCCAGCCCCGCTCGATGAGCCGGGCGACCGTCGCGCCGCTGCGGCGGATCGCTTCGAGCTGCTCCTCGATCGTCCCGCGGCCCCTCGGGGGGGCGATCGCGTTCCCCCCCAACGCGACGAGGATCGTCTCCGGCCCTCGGGTGAACGTCATCAAGCTTGAGCTAGAGGCGCTCGACGCGGATGAGGTTGGTCGTCCCCGGCACGCCGAAGGGGACGCCGGCTGTGAGAACGACCGTCGCGCCCTCAGGGAGGGCCAGCGCCCGCTTGGCGGCCTCCAGGGAGCGCCGGAGCACCTCGTCGGTGGGCTCGCCCGCCCGCAGCTCGACCCTTAAGGGTCGGACCCCCCAGACGAGCGCCAGCTTGTTCTGCACCCGCTCGGAGTAGGTCACGGCCACGATCGGGGCGTGGGGGCGGAACTTCGCCACCAGCTTGGCCGTCGACCCGGACGTCGTCGAGGGGACGATCGCGTGAGCCCCGATGCGCTCGGCCAGCTGGCAGGCCACCTCGCCGATCGCTTCCGTGATCGAGGCGTGCTCCTCGGGGTAGCGGTGGTAGACGGAGGGGTCGCGCTCGGCCCGTTCGGCGATCGCCCCCATCACCCGCACCGCCTCGACGGGGTAGCGCCCCACGGCCGTCTCCTCCGAGAGCATCAGCGCGTCGGCCCCGTCGAGCACGGCGTTGGCCACGTCGGCGGCCTCGGCCCGCGTCGGCCGGGGGCTCTCCGTCATCGACTTAAGCATCTGGGTCGCGATGATGACGGGCTTGCCCAGCCGGTTGCACCGCCGGACGATCTCCTTCTGCAGCAGCGGGACCTCCTCGAGGGGCAGCTCGACGCCCAGGTCGCCGCGGGCGACCATCGCCCCGTCCGCGGCCCGCAGGATCTCGTCTAGATTGCGGACGGCCTCCCGCGTCTCGATCTTGGCGACGACTTCAATCTGGGGGTCGCCGAGCAGCTCGCGTATGTCTTGAATGTCCTGAGCCCGGCGCACGAACGAGGCCGCCAAGTACTCCGCCCCGATCTCGGCCGCGAAGCGCGCGTGCTCGTCGTCGTGGCCCAGCGCGGGGAACTCCGCCTCGGGGACGCTCACCCGCTGGCGCGACCCCACCACCCCCCCGTGGAGCACCCGGCAGACCACCTCGCCCCGCTCGGGCCGCGCCTCGCGCGCCTCGAGGCGCACCTCGCCGCCCGCCAGCAGCACCTCCATCCCCGGCCGGACGTGCTGGGCGAACCCGTCGTAGTCCACGGGGAGGCGCGTCTCATCGCCCGGGGTGGCCTTCGACGTCAGCACGACGTCCCGGCCCGCCTCCAGCCGCACCCGCTCCCCCTCGAGCCTCCCCAGGCGGATCCCCCGGCCGGGGGTGTCGACCATGAGCGCGACGGGCTCGCCCAGCCGACGCGAGACCCGGCGCACCCGCTCGGCGACCTCGCGGTGCTCCTCGACCGTCCCGTGCGAGAGGTTGAGCCGGGCGATGTTCATCCCCGCTCGGACGAGCCGCTCGAGGGTCGCCTCGTCCCGCGAGGCTGGCCCCAGCGTGGCCACGATCTTGACCCGCCTCATCGTCGATCCGATCCCGCTCCGCGCCCGCTCGCTTCACGCTCTTGTGGCTTGTAGGGCTCCAGGCGCCGGAGCGGGGTCACAGAGTGTATCACGTCCTCGCCGGAAAGCAACGCCCCTCGCCCCCCGAACAGTCGTGCTGTACAATTGGGGACGCCGGGTTGGCGAGCAGCCCGCGCTTGTGGTACGGTAGGCTACGCCAAGCGCAGCAAGGGTCAGGCGGAGGCTAAGGCCATGAAAGGGCTCTACTACGGGGGGCCGGGCCAGCTGGCCTGGCTGTTGCACCGCGTCGCGGGGATCGGCATCCTGCTCTTCCTGATCCTGCACATCGTGGACATCTTCCTGGCCTCCTTCGGCCCCGAGGTCTTCAATAAGCTGCTCTTCATCTACCACAGCCCGGTCTTCAAGCCGCTCATCGCGATGCTCGTCTTCGGGGTCGTCTACCACGCGCTCAACGGGCTCCGCATCATCATCATCGACTTCTGGCCCCGCATGACCGTCTATCAGAAGCCCCTGTGGGTCGGGGCGACGGCGATCAGCCTGCTCGTCACGCTCGTCTCGATCGTGGCCATGATTTAAGCCGGGGAAGGGGGAGGAGGGGACCCGATGGACGCGACGAGGTCGCAGCCAGCGCTTGAGCTTGAGGAGCGAACGCCCCAGCCCCGAGGGGTCGGGCCGCGCGCCCGGCCCAGCGGCGGCTTCGAGCTCTGGTCGTGGTACTTCATGCGGGTGTCGGGGGCGGTGCTGCTCGTCCTCGCCGTCTTCCACCTGCTCTGGATGCACTTCAAGATCGGCCTCAACAACATCACGTTCCAGACGATCGTGGAGCGCTGGACCGGGCCGCTGGGGCCGTTCTGGCGGACGTACGACTGGGCCCTGCTCGTCTTCGCCCTCACCCACGGGATGAACGGCGCCCGCTGGCTGGTCAACGACTACGTCCGCCACCCCGGCTGGAACCTCGCCCTCAAGGGGGGGCTGGGCGTGCTCTACGCGCTGCTGCTGATCCTGGGCAGCTACGTCATCCTGACGTTCCAGTGGCCCCCGCCGGGGGCCCGCGGCTAGGCT
>WFPR01000032.1 GCA_015487455.1 Candidatus Bipolaricaulota bacterium | reverse complement strand
GTGGGCAATCGGGTGCTCACCCACCGGGGGCGGGCCCGGCCCGTCGTGCAGACGTTCCGACGGCGGGCGGATCGACTGCTTGAGATCTCGGTCCACAAGCTCCCGAAGGGGACGCTGCGGGTCACCCCCGAGCACCCGGTGCTGGCCCTCCGTCGGGAGGAGCTGGCGGAGGAGGCCGAGCCGCGGCCGCGCTGGCTCCCCGCCGGAGCGCTGCGCGAGGGGGACTACGTGGCCCTCACGTGGGATCGCGAGGTGCATCAAGACAAAAGCGAGCTGCGGGCTACCGAGATCTTGAGGGAGGTCCTTGACGACGAGCTGGAGGTGCTCGACGAGCTCTTCCGCGGTGAAGGTTGCACGGAGATCGCCGGGCGCCCCTACGAGCACAACGGCCTCGAGTGGAAGCGATATCGCGTCTTGAACGACGGGACGGTGCTCCTCCCCATCACCCGCATCGAGGAGCGCGCCTACGGCGACGAGGTCTTCAACCTGGAGGTCGCCGAGGACCACAGCTACGCGGCGAACTTCGTGGCCGTGCACAACTGCTTCGTCGTCCCCGTCGAGGACACGATGGAGGGCATCTTCGAGGCCGTAAAGAGCATGGCGCTCATCCAGCGGACGGGCGGCGGGACGGGCTTCTCGTTCTCCCGATTGCGTCCGAAGGGCGACGTGGTCGCCTCCACGGGCGGGGAGGCGTCGGGTCCCGTCTCGTTCATGAAGATCTTCGACTGCGCCACGGAGCACATCAAGCAGGGGGGCAAGCGCCGCGGGGCGAACATGGGCGTCCTGCGGGTCGACCACCCCGACATCCTCGAGTTCATTACGGCCAAGCTCGACGAGAGAACGCTACAGAACTTCAACATCTCCGTGGGCGCGACGGACGCGTTCATGGAGGCCGTAAAGCGCGACCGGCGCTACGAGCTGATCCACCCCCGGACGGGGAAGGCCGTAAGGACAGTAAGGGCCAAGCAGGTCTTCGACGCGATCTGCGAGGCGGCCTGGCGGACGGGCGACCCCGGCCTGCTCTTCCTCGACACGATCAATAAAGCGAACCCGACGCCGCACATCGGCTCAATTGAAGCCACGAACCCGTGCGTCACGGGCGACACGTGGGTGCTCACGGCGGAGGGGCCGCGCCAGGTGCGGGAGCTGGTGGGGCGGCCCTTCGTGGCCGTGGTGAACGGGCGGGAGCACCGAGCTTCGGGCTTCTGGAAGACGGGGGAGCGCCCCGTCCTTCGGGTGGAGACGGACCGCGGCTTCTGCGTGCGGCTCACGGCCGAGCACCGCGTGCTGGTCGAGCGGGAGCGGACCCGATACCGCAGGCGGGTGGAGTGGGTGCCCGCTCAAGAACTGAAGCCGGGCGACCGCCTCGTGCTGCACGACCACCGCGGCTACGCCTGGGGAGGCCCCGGGACGTTTGAGGAAGGCTGGCTCCTGGGCCAGATGGTCGGCGACGGGGGCTACAACCCCGACAAGTACTCGGGCTACGTCTGCTTCTGGGGCGAGCACAAGGAGGCCATGGCCCGGCGGGCCGCCGAGCGGATTCGGGCGCTGCCCTATCGGGTGCGCGCCGACTTCGTGGGCTTAAAGCCCCAATCCAAGGGCGCAGCCCTGCGGGTCGCGGCCCGCGCCCTCGACCGCCTGGCCGAGGGGAAGCTCGAGCCCGGGACCAAAGCCCTCCGGCCCGAGCTGGAGCGCCTGAGCAGCGAGTTCTACCGGGGGTTCCTGCAGGGGCTCTTCGACGCCGACGGCAGCGTCCAGGGGACGCCCCAGAAGGGGCTCAGCGTCCGGCTCACCCAGCGCGACCTAGACCGCTTGCGGGTGGTGCAGCGGATGCTCGCCCGCCTGGGGATCGTCTCCACGATCTACACGAACCGCAAGCCGCCGGAGCTGAAGCCGTTGCCCGACGGGCACGGCGGCGAACGGCTTTATCCCACCCGGGGCTTCCACGAGCTGGTCATCTCGCGGGACAACGTGGCGGAGTTCGCCCGCCGGGTGGGCTTCTCCGACCCCGCGAAGCGCCAAGCCCTGGATCGCGCCTTGCGCTCTCTGAAGCGGAAGCCCTATCGGGAGCGGTTTACGGCCCGCGTGACGGCCGTCGTCCCGGAGGGGGTGGAGCCCGTCTACGACTGCGCCGTCGAGGGGGTGAACGCCTTCGACGCCAACGGCCTCGTTGTCCACAACTGCGGCGAACTCCCGCTGCTCCCCTGGGAAGCCTGCAATCTGGGTTCTATTAACTTGGCCCACATGCTCAGGGAGCGCGACGGGCGCGTCGAGCTGGACGAGGAGAAGCTCAGAAGGACGATTCGGGTCGCCGTCCGCTTCCTCGACGACGTGGTCGAGGTGAACAAGCTGCCGCTCCCCGAGATCGAACGGATGGTCCGCGGGAACCGCAAGATCGGGCTCGGGGTGATGGGCTTCGCCGAGCTCTTGATCCGTCTTGGGGTGCCCTACGACTCCGAGGAGGCCGCCCGGGTCGCGGAGCGGATCGCCCGAATTCTCGACGAGGAGTCGCTTCGGGCGTCCCAGGAGCTGGCCGAGGAGCGGGGGGCCTTCCCCTTCTGGAAGGGGAGCGTGTACGAGGCCAAGGGGCTCAAGGTACGCAACGCCACCCGGCTGGCGATCGCGCCCACGGGGACGATCAGCATCATCGCCGGGACGAGCGCCAGCATCGAGCCGTTGTTCGCGCTGGCCTACAGGCGCACGGGGGTGCTGGGGGGCCAGACCCTCTACGAGGTCAACCCGCTGCTCGTCGAGTATCTGAAGCGGCACGGCCTGGACGCCCACAAGATCGTCGAGCGGGTGATGGAGACGGGGACGCTCAAGGGCGTGGAGGAGGTGCCCGAGGCGCTGAAGCGCCTGTTCGTGACGGCGCTGGAGATCCCGCCGGAGAAGCATCTAGCTATCCAGGCCGCGTTCCAGAGGCACGTGGACAACTCCGTCTCGAAGACGATCAACCTGCCTCAAGAGGCCACGGTGGAGGACGTCCGCAACGCCTATTGGCGGGCCTGGGAGCTGGGCTTAAAGGGCATCACGATCTACCGCTACGGGAGCAAGTCGCAGCAGGTGCTGGAGCTGGGCGCGGGCGAGGAGGCCCACCACTACGAGCACGCCAGCAAGTGCGACCCGGAGGAGTGCCGAGTTTAGTTTTAGTTTTAGTTTAAGACGTCGTGCGGGCGTCCAGCACCTTGACGCCCTTGTCCTTCAGCTCCTTGACGATGGGGCGCCAGTCGTACAAGTCGATGCGCACCACGACCACGTTGTGGTCGTCGGTGGTGCGGCACTCCTCACAGGTGACGATGCTCAAGACGTTGGCGTCGTGGGCTTTAAAGACTTCTAAGACCTCCAGCAGCGTGCCGGGGCGGTCCTCCAGCTCGAGGGTGATCCGGGTGCCGTCGCGGTGGACCCCCAACAGCTGGAGGAAGATGTCGAAGATGTCGGACTCGGTGATGATCCCGACGAGCTTGTCCCCCTCGACGACGGGGAGGCCGCCGACCTTGTTCTTGCGCATGAGCAGCGCGGCCTGCTCGATCGGCTCGTCCGGCGAGACGGTGATCAGCTCCTCCGCGGGCGTCATGATCTCGCCCACGGTGATCCGGGCCAGGAGGTAGTTGAGCTCCCAGATGCTCAGGGAGGTGGCCCCGGACGGCCCGGCCTCCTGGATGTCCCCCTGGGTGACGATCCCGACGAGTTTCCCATCTTTAACGACGGGGAGCCGCCGGACCATGTGCTGCTTCATCACGTCGCGGGCCTCCATGATGGGCAGGTCCGGGGGGACGGTGACGACGTCCCGGGTCATCCACATGCGCACGAACATCTCGCTCGATCGGCCTCCTCTCTTCCCCCTTCGGGGAGGGTCATTCTAGCCCGTAGCGTAGGGAAAGGCCATGATCCTTGTCAACCGAGTCGACTTAAAGCGAGGGGCAACAAGGGGAAAACGCCGCGGCTCCCGGCCGCCGTGGGGCGGGTCCGGGAGCCGCGCGCCACGCTCATCAGGAGACGGGCTCGCTTAGCGCACCTGGATCTCGATGGTCTCCTCCCGCTTCCGGACGGACTCCTTGAGCGGGACGGTCACGCGGAGCACGCCGTTCTCGAAGTGGGCCTCGATCTTCTTGGGGTCGTCGACCGCCTCCTCGGGGAGCGGGAAGACCCGCTGGATCCGACCGTAGTGGCGGCCCATGTAGTAGTAGTTCTCCTCCTCGACCTCCTCGGTCCGCTTGGCCTCGGCCGTGATGACCAGGTGCCCGTCGCGGACCTTCACGGAGACGTCCTCCTTGCGCACGCCGGGCAGCTCCGTCTCGATGACGAGCTGGCCGTCCTTCTCGTAGACGTCGGTGGCGCCCAGCGCGGCGCGGCTCAGCGGGCGGCTCCGACCTCGCCGTCGACCGTCCCGCGCGCGCTCCTCCTGCTCGACCGGCTCGAAGAGGTCGCCGAACAGCCGCGCCTCCAGCTCCTCGAAGTCGCGGCGGATCTCATCCAGCAGGCGGAACGGGCTCCACCGGCGCTCCCACACCTCCAGCAAGGGCATCGTCGCTCACCTCCGTGTTAGCAGTCTTGATCGTTGTCTGCTAAAATTGTAGCGGGGCCCGGCGGGGCCGTCAAGGGGGAGCGCCGGGCCGTCGAAGGGTCGAAGGGAAGGAGGCGATCCGCGATGATCGGCGAGATCGTGGTGATCGCGGTCTTCTTGGCGATCCTCGCCGTCACGCTCTGGACAATCCTCGGCGTGGACGCCTTCAGGCGCCCACGGCGGCGCCCTCAGCCCTGAGCCCTCGATCGAGCTTTCAGCCCCAGACGTTTAGGGGAATAGTGAAAAACGTCAGAGGAGGGGAGGTGATCGCCGGTGGTCGAGGTGCCCCCTCAAGCGGTGAGCGTCGACGAGCGGGCGTGGCGGGTCTTCCAGAAGGCGATCGAGCTGGTCGGCGGACCGCGGAGGCTCATCGAGTACAAGCGTCTCACCTGGCTGCCGAGCCTCATGGAGGCGGCCTACGCCGTGGTGCTCAAGGAGGAGCACCACAAGACCGTCGACGAGATCGCCCAGTTCCTGGGCCTCAGCACCCACGCCACCCGGCTGATCCTGAACGCCCCGACGGAGGGCGTCCAGAGGCGGCTCGAGGGCGAGGCGCCCGGCGACGACGCGCACAGGGCCCACGTCGCCGGGGGGCTGGCCAAGCTCGCGTACCAGGCCCTCAAACGACAGGAGTCGACCGCCGCCTAAAAGGCGTCAGAGCCCGACCGAGCGGGGCCCCCTCCCCCCTCGCTCGGTTTCGCTTTTATTTCTCCGGCCCTTGAAGCTCGGAGAGCTTCGGCCCGATCCGCACCAGCCCCGTGGGCGTGATCTCTAAGATGTGGGTGCTCGTGTCGTGGCCGCAGAGGCGGCAGCCGTCGATGCGGAAGAGCCTTATGGTTTCGCCCAGCGGCGCCTTGAACAGCTTGGCCTGCTGGGGGCTCAGGATCGTCTGCTTGGCCAGCACGAACGAGCCGTCGAGGATGTGGCCGACGGCGTAGCCCCCGGCGGCCTCGGCCGTCAGCGCCTCGTGGCCGCCCCGCTTCTGCGAGATGAGCAGCGCCGTCTGGCGCCACTTCTTGAGGAAGTTGAAGATCGGGCGGACGACGTCGCGGGCCAGCACCTCCCGCGCCTCGTAGAGCCCCGTCAGCGAGTCGATCACCACGGCCCGGGCCTTGAACGTCTTGATCGTGTAGGCCAGGGTGCTGAGCAGCGTCGGGAGGTCGTGGAGCGCGGGGTGCGTCGCCCCGTCGAGGAGCGCGATTCGCTCCTCCACGACGGCGAAGTCGACGCCCATGGCCCGGGCGCGGGTCTTCAACCCCAGGGCCGTGAAGGCCGCGGGGCTCTCCAGCGTCACGAAGGCGCACGCCTCCCCTCGCGCGGCGCAGGCGACGGCGAACTGCTCGGCCATCAGGCTCTTGCCCGTGTCGGCCACGCCCGTGACCTGCATCACGGCGTAGCGGGGCAGGCCCCCCAAGGGCTTCTGCACGGGCTTGCCATCCCGCCACGTCGTGACGAAGAACAGCTCGTCGAGCCCCTCGACGCCCGTGGGCACGGGCTCCAGCTCGGGCGCCCCCGCGGCGGCCTCGCCCAGCGATTGAACGCTCTCCACCAAAGGCTCGCGGTCCCTGTGGCCGTGCGCCATGGCGATCCCATTGTGAGCGATGGCCGTTGGGGCTGCAACGGCCTTCAGCGCTCCCTGCTGGGGAGAGGGAGCTTCCTCGCGATCAGGTCGAGCAGGAAGAGGGCCAGCGCGGCCAGGCTCAACGGCGGCCAGAGGTCCCGATACGCCCACGCCCGGCCCTCCAGCCGGGCGACCAAGCCCTGAGGATCGAGCCCCTCTAAGTACTCGCCGCCCGTGGCCTGCGCGACCCGCATCAGCCCTTCGAGGTCCACGCCGACGCGGCGGTACTCGCGGGGGTAAGGCACGCTCACGGCCGTCTTGACCCACCCCAGCGACGCCTCCCCGACGCTCAGGAGGTAAACGCCCTCCTTAAGGTCCGTCGCGACGGCCCGGTAGCGCCCGGGCGCGACCTGCTCGAAGCCCAGCTGTAGGGCGTCGCCCTCCGGGGGGCTGAGGCGGCCCTCGAGCGCCAGGCCGTCGAGCCAGCGCCCGTCCCGCTGGGCGTCCACGGTGATCGTGAGCGCATCGTCTTGAAGTTCGAGCCGCACGTCGAGCCCTTCGGGCGTCGGCGCGGTCTCGCTGTAGACCTTCCCGAGAAGCTCGGCTAGGAGATCGCCCAGCTCCGGCCACTGCAGCCAGGGGCGCCCCTCGTCGGCGCGGAGGCCGGTGTTGAGCACGAGCACCTTGCCCAGGCCGTAGCGCCAGAAGCTCACCAGGGGGGTCGTCTCGGCCTCGTCGGGGCGGACGACCAGCGGCGTCTGCGCGGCGGGCTTCGCGAACGTCAGCACGTAGCCGCCCACGGGGGGGACGCGCTGGGGGTCCACGCTCCGCAGCGCGGCGGCGTCCGGGCCGGGGGCCACGGGCACGGGCCCCTTGATCCAGCGCGCCCGCTCCACCCGCACGATCTCCTCCAGCGTGATCTCGGGGAGGTCGCGGGCGTCCCGCACGGGGTAGAGCTTGCCGCGGCCCACCTCCGCCAGGCGCCCCAAGATCTCGAAGTCGGCCTGCGGCCCGATGGCGATCGACGAGGCGCTGATCGTGGTGTTTTGGATCTCGCGGAACAGGCGCTCGAAGTTGCGGCGGTCGCGGGCCACCTTGCCGTCGGAGAAGAGCAGGATGTGCTTGACGCGCGCCCGCACCCCCTTGAGCCGCTCGACCGCGTCCTGAAGGGCCTCGTAGACGTCGGTGCCGCCGTTGGGGTACAGCTCGTCGATCGCCTCGAGGATGGCCTCCTTGCGCCCGCCCACGGGGCCCAGGGGGACGATCCACTCGTAGCGGGCGTCGAACGCGAGGATCCCGACGAGGTTGCGGCCCTCGAGCCGCTCGACGGCCTCCATGGCCGCCCGCTTCAGCAGGTCGATCTTGCGGTAGGCCCCGGCGGTCTCGCCCATGCTGCCCGATCGATCGAGCAGCAGCACGATCGCGAGGGCCGGGCGCCGCAGCTCCTCCGGCCCCTCGTACGTCACGGGCAGCAGGCGCTCGAGCTCGCGATCGTAGAACGCCTCCACGGCCCGACGGCCCTGCACCACCCAGAGCCCGCCCCCCAGATCGCGCACGTAGCGCTCCAAGGCCCCGATCTGGGCGCGGGTGAGGGCGCGCAGCGGCACGTCGTTTAAGACTACAGCCCGATACGGCAGGAGCGCCGCAGGGGTAGGCGCCAGCTCGGCGAGCGGAATTTGAGTATACGCGTAGCCCGCGCCCTCCAAAAGCTCGAGCAGCGGCGAGGCGTTCCCCTCCGCCTCCGTGACGACCAGGATGGGCGGGTCGCCGACGGCCTCGACCAGCGCCCGCGCGCGGTTGTTCTGGACGAGCGCGTCCTCGGGCGCCAGGAGCTCCACGCGGTACTCGTACAGCCCCGGCTCGTCCAGCCGATCCCGCCCCTCGAGGACGGTCAGCCCCGGCTGAAGCGTCGCCTCGCGGCTCTCGAGGAGCGCCCCGTTGCGGTAGACGAACAGCTGAGCTTGCGCGGGGCGCGTGGCGTGGACCACCGCTCGATAGACGAAGGGCAGCCCGACGGCCACCTCGCGCGGGGCGCGCACCGCCTGCACGGCGACCTCCGCCAGCGGGGCCTCGAGGGGCACCACGAGGACGGGGACGCCTTGCCGCGCGGCGCGGGCCAGCGCCCCCTCGAGGTCGCCGTGGGTGGCCCGCCCGTCGCTGAGCAGCACGATCGTCCGGGTGCCCGCCGGGGGGAACGTCGCCAGCGCCAGCTCCAGGGCGGCCGCGACGTTCGTCCCCTCGGGGTCGACGGCCGTGTGGAGGGCGTCCGGCCGGAGCGTCGGGGCGAAGGGCGCCTCCACGAACGCCTCCCGGCCGAAGACGATGAGGCCGTACCGCGTGTTGGGCCGGGGGACGGCCCATCCCTTGAGCGTTTGGAGCACGGCCTCGTCGGGCAGCGCGGCCCGCGCGCTCGCCGAGCGGTCGACCAAAAAATAGACGTAGTGGGCGTCCACGCGGCTCCGGATCTGCGGCCCGGCCAGCGCCACCAGCAGCAGCGCGAGCGCCAGCGCGCGCAGCGCCAACGCGATCGAGTCGCTCAAAGGGCGCGAACGCAGGTCGAACCCTCCCAGGCGCCCGAGCAGCGCGCCCGCCCCGACGAGCAGGAGCAGGAGTAGCCCCAGCAGCAGCCACTCCGCCTGCGTGAAGCGCACCGCGCCCATGGCTCATCCCCTTTTCCGTTGCACATGGAGCCGCGCCCGTCGGCGCCCAATAGGCGGGAGGAGACCCCGCTCGACGTACACAAGCTCGGCGATGAGCGCCAGCAGCCCGACGAGCAGCGCCTCGCGCCAGAGCGGGCGGCGCGCTTCCAGCTCCAGCGCGGTCCGCTCGCTCGATGCCCCTCCCGCGGGGGGCGTCGGGGGGAAGCCCGTTTGCCCTCCCGTTGGCCCTTGAGAAGGAGGGGTGAACGCGGCTTGAAAGGACTCCTCGGGGGGTGGGTTGGCCGCGTACACGTGAGCGCGCGCCCCTCGCCCCTCCCCCTCGATCACGGCGTAGAAGCCGGGGCGATCGATCCGGCCGCAGTCGGGCTCGCTCAGGCGGCACGTCCGGCCCTCCGGGCGGGCCAAACGGGGAGGGGCGGGGTTAGACGGGTCTATCTCGAAGAAGCTCAGGGGCAGCTCCTCGCCGACGAGGAGCTGGGCGCTCGCCGTGGGGCGGGGGGCGAGCCACTCGAGCAGACGATAGAGCAGGATGGGGAAGTCGACGGTCAGCCAAAGATTCGAGCGCTCGAGGTCCACGCCTAGGTACGCGATCTTGAGGCCCGGCGCCTCGTACAAATACAGCAGGGGCACGCCGCCCGCCTCGAGGAGCACGACGCCCCGGGGGTCGACGCGGGCGCCCGGGGCGCGCAGCAGCCGCCAGCTCGCGAAGTCGAGCCCGTCCAGCAGCGGGTGGTCCCCGCGGACGCGCAAAGGGCCTTCAATCCCTATAGGGTCGCCCAGCTCCACCCAGGGGGGGAGCCCCGAGCCGAGCAGCAGGTAGCGCCCCGGCCCCGGCCCCGCGCCCGGGCTCGGGCGCTTGTGCACGAGGACCCAGTCGACGCCCTCCTCGTTCTCGGGCTCGAGGCCGGGCTCGAGCGGGCGGACCTCGGCCAGGCCCGCCCGGCGGAGGAAGCGCTCGACGTAGGGGCTCGGCGCCCCCAGCCACAGGCCCCGCCAGGGGCGTTGGAGGGGCGGGACCGCGTAGCGGACGTTGTCCTCGGGCCAGGCGTCCCAAGCGCCCTCGGGAAGGACGAGTTCGGCCCTGAACCGCGTGGCGCTCAGGGCGTTCGACGTCAACGTCAACGTCAGCGCCAGCGGGAGCGGGGTCGCGCCGGGCGGCAGCTCCACGGCTTGAGTCATGAAGGGCCGATCGTCTAGAAACAGATTGAGACGGGCGCTCAGCGCGTCGGGCCCCGAGTTCCACAGCTCGAGGAGGAGGCCGTAGCCGTTGCGGTCGGGCTGTGGGCGCACGGCAAAGCGGGTGATCGCGACGTTCCTCGGGCTTTTGCTTTCTCCTCGGCCCTCGGGGGTCATGAGGACGACCGTCCAGCCCAGCGCGGCGGCGTCGAAGGCGGGCGGGTGGTCCGTGATCAGCGCCACCTCGCGCCCTTGCCCGGCTGTGTCGGGAGCTAGGCTGCGCACCAAGCTGAGGAGCGCCTCGGGCCGGGCGTCGCCCTCGTAGGTGGGCGCGAACGCCCGGAGCGCCCGCTCGACGTCGGCGCGGTCGCGGGTGGGGGGGACGAGCACCCGCGGGCGCGCGGAGGCGGCAACGAGCGCGACCTCCGCGGCGGGGTGGGCCCGCAGGAGGGCCCGCGCCGCCTCGACGGCCTCGCGGAAGCGCTCCGGGCCCTGCGGGCTCAACGTGGCGCGCAGGCTGGCGCTGGCGTCCAACACGAGGATGAGCGAGCGGGCGCCGCCCGCCTTGAAGGTGAGGGCGGGCTGCGCCAGCCCCACCACCAGCGCCGAGAGGGCCAAAAGCTGCAGCAGGAGCCCCAAGAGCCGGGTCCAGCGCAGGCGGAGGGCGCTCCGCGGGCGGCGCTCGACCCCCTGCCACAGGAACAGCGCCGAGACCGTGACGGGGCGCGCCCGGCGCCTCAGGAAGTACACGACGATCACGACGGCGCTCAAGCTCAAGAGCCACAGCGCCCCCGGGTTGAGGAGCGTCATCCCAGCAGCCCCCCCTCCCGCAGCGTCTCGAACACCGTCGTCTCCAGGGGCGTGCCCGTCGAGATCACGAGGTGCAAAAGATCGTGCCGACGGCAGAACGCCTCAAGGCGCCGTTGGTACGCCCCCAGCGCCTCGGCGTAGCGCCGGAGCGCCTCGCGATCGACGTAGGCGGGCAGCTCCCGCTGGGCCTCCGCGTCCCGCAGGCGCAGCTCGCCCCTCAGCTCGGGGTCCAGATCTTCAGGGGCGAGAATCTGCAGCACGACGACCTCGTAGCGGTGGTAGAGCAGCCGGGCGAGCCCCTCCTCGAAGCCGTCCTCGCTCAGCATGTCGCTTACGATGAGGGCCAAGCCGCTCTCCTGCCGGACGCGGGCGAACCGCGCCAGCGAGGCGTTGATCGACGTCTCCCCGCTGGGCCGTAGGTCCCGCAAGAAGCGGAAGATCTCGAAGATTTGGCGGTGGCCGCCCCGCGGGGGCACGCCCCTCTCTAAGTCGCTCGCGAACGGGAAGATGCCGACGCGGTTCAGCTGCTTGAGCGCCAGGTAGCTGAGCGCCCCCGCCAGCTTCCGGGCGTAGTCGAGCTTGTCCCCCACGGTCATCGAGCGGCTCACGTCCAAAAAGACGTAGATGGGCACGTCCTCCTCGCGGGTGAAGACCTTGATGAAGAGGCGGTCCAGGCGGCCGTAGAGGTTCCAGTCGACGTATCGAAGGTCGTCGCCGGGATGATACTCTTTGTACTCGGCGAACTCGAGGCTCATCCCGGCGCGCGGGGTGAGCCGCCGTCCGCTGAAGAGGCCGCGGTGACGCCCCCGGACGAGCAGCTCCAGACGGTCCAGCTTCCTCAGGAACGCCGGGTCCAGCAGCAAATCCGTGGACGCGGGCATCGCGGGCGCTACACCTCCGGGACGCGCTCGAGCACCTGTTGCAGGATCTCCTCCGTGGAGATCCCCTCGGCCTCCCCGCGGAAGTTGCGGATGATGCGGTGGCGCAGCGCGGGCCGGAAGACGGCCCTGACGTCGTCCACGCGGACGTTCGGCTGGCCTTCCAAAAACGCGTTCGCCTTGGCCCCCCAGAGCAGCGCGAGCGCCGCCCGGGGGCTGGCCCCGTACTCGACGTACCGCTTGACGAGGGGGGGCGCCTCCTCGGCGTCGGGGTGGGTCGCGATCACCAGCCGCACGATGTAGCGCCTCAAGGGCTCGGCGACGGGGATCTGGGCCACGAGCCGCCGGGCCTCCAGCAGCGCCTCGCGCGACAGCACCCGCTCGAGCGCCGCCTCCTCGCCGTCGAGGGCCGTGGGCGTGAGGTGGCGCCTCAAGATCTCGTCCAGCTCCTCTGCCGTGGGGAACTCCAGCAGCAGCTTGAGGAGGAAGCGGTCGACCTGGGCCTCGGGCAGCGGGAAGGTCCCCTCCATCTCGATGGGGTTTTGCGTCGCCAGCACGATGAAGGGCTCCTCCAGCGTGTACGTCCGGCCGCCGACGGTGACGCTCCGCTCCTGCATCGCCTCGAGCAGCGCGGACTGGGTCTTGGGCGTGGCGCGGTTGATCTCGTCGGCCAGCACCAGGTTCGCGAAGATCGGGCCGCGGGCGAACTCGAAGTACCGCCGCCCCGACTCGTCCTCCATGATGATGTTCGTGCCCAAAATGTCCGCGGGCATGAGGTCGGGCGTGAACTGAATTCGCGAGAACTTCAAGCCCAGCAGCTGCCCCAGCGTCTTGACGAGCAGCGTCTTGCCGAGGCCGGGGACGCCCTCGAGCAGGGCGTGCCCGCCGCACAACAGACAAATCAGCGTCCCGCGGACGGCCTCCTCGTGGCCGACGATCACCCGACGAAGCTCCCGGATCAGAGCCTGGAAGCGCGCTTGGCTCTCGGCCAGCCGCCTCTCGAACGTCATCGCTTCGCCTCCGCCAGCGCCAGGAAGTACGCCCTCACGACCTCGCGAAGCTCCACGGGCAGCTCCCTCAGCTCGAGCAGCGCCTCGACGCGCGCGAGGCTCACCCGCAGCACGGGCGCGCCGTCGGGCTCCTGACCCACCACGTCCACGGGCAGGCCCGGCGCGAGCCACCGATCGAGCAGTCGGGCGTCCCGGGGCAGGGGCGCCCCCTGAATGAGCAGATCCCGATCCGCTTTAAGCTCGGGGTTCGGGCCTGTGCCGTTCGTGGCTGGACCCGAGCCGGGCTCCGAGCCCGCCTCGTCCCCGCCCGCCTGCCGCGGTTGGGCCGAGGCCCCCTCGCTGGCGTCCGCCGGGCGCGCCTCGGCCCGACCGCGGCAGGCGGGCGGGGACGAGGCGGGCTCGGAGCCCGGCTCGGGTCC
>WFPR01000031.1 GCA_015487455.1 Candidatus Bipolaricaulota bacterium | reverse complement strand
GCGGGGCTCCATGGGATCGCCCTTCCGGGTGGTGAACACCGCCTCGACTCCGGGGACATAGCCTCTGGCCCGGAGCCAGTCGCGCATGGCGCGGGCCAAGCGGCGGCCCATCGGCACAACCCGATCCTTGCCCATCTTGCCCTCGCGCACCCGGATCAGGCGGCTTTCCAAGCTGACATCGCGAAGCTCCAAGCGGCACAGCTCGCCCAGGCGGAGCATCCCATCGATGAAGGTGAGGAGCATGCAGTAGTTGCGGGCCGCAAAGAAGGCCGAGCCCCGCTTGGCGACCCTCAGCAGCTCCGCCAGCTCCTCGGGGCTGAGCACCTTGGGCCATGCCTTGGGCACCTTGGGCGGCTTGACCCTCGCGAAGGGATTCTCGGCTAGGAGCCCTTCCTGGTAGGCCCAGTTGAAGCAGGCGCGGGCGCTGCGCACCAGGATGCTGGCGGTGGTGGGCGAATACCGCTCCAAGAGGTGCAAGACCCAGCGGCGGAGGTCGCCGGACCTGATCTGCGACAGGGGGAGATCGCCCAAGAAGCTTTGCAGGGACTCGCAGGCAAGGCGGTACTTCTCCAAGGTGCGGGGGCGCTTCCCCGCGGCCCGGCCCTCCAACTCCGCGGCCCGGAACAAGTCCCCTAAAGTCCACTCCGATCTGCTCGAAACTAGGGTTCGCACGCCTACCCCTCCTCTCGCTTCGAGATGGGGGAGAAGTGCGGGGACTTGCGCCGAGGAGCGGGCGGGCTTGACTTCCGGCCCCGCGCGCGATACACTCCCTTGCCGCCGAGCCGGCGTAGCTCAGCTGGGAGAGCAGCCGCCTTGTAAGCGGCAGGTCGTCGGTTCGAGTCCGACCGCCGGCTCCCCAACAGCGCGGAGGGGTACCCAAGTGGCCAACGGGGCCTGGCTGTAAACCAGGTGGCGCACCGCCTTCGGGGGTTCGAATCCCTCCCCCTCCACCGTTTGCCCTTGCGATTTCGCCGCGCTATAATGACTGGACCGCGCCCGTGTAGCTCAGTGGGAGAGCGTTCCCTTGGTAAGGGAAAGGTCGCCGGTTCGATCCCGGCCACGGGCTCCCGACTCGAAGCGAAACGAAACGAAGACACCCCGGCCTGGCCAGCGGCCCCTCGCCCGACGGGGCAGCCGGGGCGAGGCCCCAGCCCCAGGCCGGGAGCACGGAGACTGGAGGGAGGTTCGCATGGCGAAGCCGAAGTTCGAACGGACCAAGCCCCACATCAACGTGGGGACCATCGGCCACATCGACCACGGGAAGACGACGCTCACGTCCGCGATCACCAAGGTCCTGGCCCAGAAGGGCATGGCCAAGGAGAAGACCTACGAGGAGATCGCCAAGGGCGGCGTGGTCCGCGACGCGTCGAAGATCCTGACGGTCCAGGTGGCCCACGTCGAGTACGAGACGGAGAAGCGCCACTACGCCCACATCGACTGCCCCGGCCACGTCGACTACATCAAGAACATGATCACCGGCGCGGCCCAGATGGACGGGGCCATCCTCGTCGTGGCCGCCGACGACGGGCCGATGCCCCAGACCCGGGAGCACGTGCTCCTGGCCCGTCAGGTGAACGTCCCGTACATCGTCGTCTTCCTCAACAAGGTCGACCTCGTGGACGACCCGGAGCTTCTGGACCTCGTCGAGATGGAGATCCGGGAGCTGCTGAGCAAGTACGAGTTCCCCGGCGACGAGGTCCCGGTGATTCGCGGCTCGGCGAAGAAGGCGCTGGAGAACCCGACCGACCCCGAGGCGATCCAGCCCATCCTCGACCTGCTGAACGCGCTCGACGAGTACATCCCGGAGCCGCAGCGGCCCGTCGACCAGCCGTTCCTGATGCCCATCGAGGACGTCTTCAGCATCAAGGGCCGCGGCACGGTGGTGACGGGGCGCGTGGAGCGCGGCCGGATCACCCCGGGCGCCGAGGTGGAGGTCGTCGGGCTCCGCGAGAAGCCGATCAAGACCGTGGCCACCTCGCTCGAGATGTTCAACAAGGTGCTCGACGAGGCGATCGCGGGCGACAACGTCGGCATCCTGCTGCGGGGCGTCGAGAAGGACGACGTGGAGCGCGGCATGGTCGTGGCCGCCCCCGGCACCATCACCCCGCACACGAAGTTCGAGGCCGAGATCTACGTCCTGAGCAAGGACGAGGGCGGGCGCCACACGCCGTTCTTCTCCGGCTACAAGCCGCAGTTCTACTTCCGGACCACGGACGTCACGGGCACGATCATCTTGCCCGACGGCGTCGAGATGGTCATGCCCGGCGACAACGTCCGCATCACCGCCGAGCTGATCAAGCACATCGCCATGGAGGAGGGGCTGCGGTTCGCCATCCGCGAGGGCGGCCGCACCGTGGGCGCCGGGGTCGTGACCAAGATCCTCGAGTGACCCCGGGGTGCAACCAGGGTACAATAAGAGGGCGAGGCCATGGCCGCCCACGTGACGCTGGCGTGCACCGAGTGCAAGCGCCGCAACTACCACACGACGAAGAACCCGCGGACCCACCGGGCCAAGCTCGAGCTGCGCAAGTACTGCAAGTGGTGCCGCAAGCACACCGTCCACCGGGAGGTCTAGCGGGGCGTGTAGGCCCGTAGCTCAACTGGCAGAGCACCGGACTCCAAATCCGGGGGTTGGGGGTTCGAGTCCTCCCGGGCCTGCCAGGACGCGATGATCGAGCGCCTGAAGCGGTTCGTGCAGGAAGTCCGGATGGAGTTCGCCAAGATCAGCTGGCCCAGCCGCCGCGAGGCGGTGGGGCTCACGGTCTTGGTGATCGCGATGATCGCCCTCCTGACGGCGATCATCTTCGCGTACGACGCGGTCTTCCAGCTCATCATCTACGGGGTCCTGCTGAGGCGCTAGCGCGCTCGGCTCGGCTCAGTCGAACCCGAGCCGACAACAACCCCCTGGGAACCGCCGGTCCGAAGGGCGAGCGAAGCGGAGCGGAAGGGCAAGGCGAGCATGAAGCGCTGGTACGCGATCCAGACCCAGGCGGGCTCGGAGCTGAAGGTCAAGGAGGAGCTGGAGAAGCGGGTCCGCGAGCTGGGCCTGGAGGACAAGTTCGAGAAGTTCCGGGTGAACGGCGAGGAGGGCTACTTCCTCGTCCCCGTCGAGGAGGTCATCACCTCCAGGAGCCAGCGGGGGCGGGCCGCGGAATACCGCGTGCCCTACGAGTACGAGCTGCGGATCGAGCCGAACCAGCGCGTCAAGCGCGGGGACCTGTTGGCCGTCAAGCCCGAGCGCCGCATCGAGTTCGACGCCAAGGTGCTCAAGGTCGAGACGCTCCAGCGGGTCATTTTGGAGCTGACGAACCGCAACGAGGAGATCTACGACATCCCGGAGGAGAAGCGGATCCGCCGCGACATCCGCGTCGGCGAGAAGGTGCCCGCGCACGTGCCGCTGACGAGCGACAGCGACCCGCGCTTCTTCACCAAGGCGAAGGGCAAGGTCGTGGCCCGCGAGCGGGTCAAGCGGGTCACGCTCGAGCGGCTGGACGACGGCCAGATCGTCGTGGAGGTCATCCCCGAGCGCTACGCCGCCAAGCTCAAGGAGGGCATGATCCTGCGCAAGGGCGACCTGCTGGAGAAGGAGGACAAGATCCACTCCAAGGCCTCGGGGATGGCCAAGATCAAGGAGTACAAGGACAAGCGGGTGATCACCGTCCAACGCATCGAGAAGCGGCGGTTCTTCCCCGGGTACCTCTTCGCCAAGGTCGAGATGGGCGAGGACGTGCTGGAGCTGCTCAACGGGGTCAAGGCGCGGTTCGTGGGGAACCCGCCGCTGCCGCTCCCCGAGGACGAGATGAAGGTCGTCCAGCGGAAGGCCGGGCTGATCGAGGCCCCGGCCGCCCCGAGGCGCGAAGGGCCCGTGATCGAGGTCGACTTCGAGGTCGGCGAGGTCGTGCGCATCGTCGAGGGGCCGTTCGCGGACTTCACCGGCGAGATCGTCGAGATCGACAAGGAGAAGGAAGAAGTCACCGTCATGGTCAAGATCTTCGGGCGCGAGACGCCCGTCAAGCTCAGCTTCGAGGGCATCGAGAAGCTCTAGACGCCCAACGCCCTGAGCAAGGGGAAGGCAAAGAGAGGGGATGGCGATGGCGCAGGTTCCGGCACCGGGCAAGAAGGTGGAGGCCGTGATCAAGCTGCAGATCCCCGCGGGCGGGGCGACCCCCGCGCCGCCGGTCGGCCCCGCGCTGGGGGAGCACAAGGTCAACATCATGGAGTTCTGCAAGCGCTTCAACGACGCCACCAAGGACAAGGAGAAGGGCATGCTCATCCCGGTGCAGATCTACGTCTATCAGGACAAGAGCTTCGACTTCGTGCTGAAGCAGCCGCCGGCCTCCGCCCTGCTCAAGAAGGCGGCCGGGATCGAGAAGGGCTCCGGCGAGCCGAACACGAACAAGGTCGGCCGCATCACCCGGGAGCAGCTGCGCAAGATCGCCGAGATCAAGCTGCCCGACCTCAACACCGACGACCTGGAGGCCGCGATGCGGATCATCGAGGGCACCGCGCGCAACATGGGCATCGAGGTGGTGGAAGCCTGATGGCCAAGCACAGCAAGCGGTACCTGGCCGTGGCCGAGAAGGTCGACCGGTCGCGCTTCTACTCGCTGGAGGAGGCGATCCGGCTGCTCAAGGAGACGGCGACGGCCAACTTCGACGAGGCCGCCGAGGCCGTCTTCCGGCTGGGGGTCGACCCCCGGCGCAACGAGCACCGCATCCGGGGGACGGTGACGCTCCCCCACGGGACCGGCCGCGAGGTGAAGGTGCTGGCCTTCGCCAAGGGCGAGGCGCTCAAGGAGGCCGAGGCGGCCGGGGCCGACTACGTCGGCGGCGAGGAGCTCGTCAAGAAGATCGAGGAGGAGGGGTGGCTCGACTTCGACCGGGTGGTGGCCACCCCGGACATGATGGCGATCGTCGGGCGCCTCGGGCGCATCTTGGGCCCGCGGGGGCTCATGCCCTCGCCCAAGACGGGCACCGTCACCCGGGAGATCGGCCAGGCCATCCGGGAGATCAAGCGCGGGAAGCTCGAGTTCCGCGTGGACGAGTACGGCCAGGTCCACTCGATCTTCGGCCGGGCCTCGTTCCCCGAGGACCAGCTGTACGAGAACTTCCTGGCGCTGGCCGCGGCCATCCTCGACGAGAAGCCCGCCGACGTCAAGGGGCGCTACATCCGGCGGGTCACCGTCTCGGCCACCATGGGGCCGGGCATCAAGGTCGACCCCGACGAGGTCGTGCGGCGGGTCAGCGAGAGGAGGCTCTGAACGCCATGGCTGCGGAAGCCACGATGACGACGAGTACAGCCGGCTACGCGCGGCGGCGGGTCCGACCCGAAAAGGTCCAAGCCGTCGAGGAGCTGGCCGAGCGCTTCCGACGCGCCCAGGCCCTCGTCTTCACGGACTTCCGGGGCCTGAGCGCGCCGGAGATGGTCGACCTCCGCCGCGAGCTGAAGAAGAACGGGCTGGAGTACAAGGTCGTCAAGAACCGCCTGGCCAAGCTCGCGGCCGAGAAGGTCGGGCTCACCATCGACCCGCTGCTCGAGGGGCCGACGGGGATCTGCTTCGGCTACGACGACCCCGCGCTGGCGTTTAAAATCTGCGCCCAGCTGGCCAAGCAGTTCGAGCACTACACGATCAAGGGCGGGCTCATCGAGGGGCAGCTCGTCGACGCCCAGGAGGCGCTGGAGCTGGCCAAGCTGCCCACCCGCCAGGAGCTGCTGGCCCAGCTGGCCGGAGCGCTCCAAGGCCCCATCCAAGCGCTGGCCCTGACGCTCAACGGCCTGCTGCGGCAGCTGGTCGTGGTCCTCCACGAGGTGGCCAAGGTCAAGCCCGAGACGGCCGAGGGCGCCCAAGAGGCCCAAGAGGCGCAACAGCAACAACAGCAACCCGCGCAGGCGGACCAGGAGCAAGAGCAAGAACAAGAGCAAGAACAAGACACCCAAGGGAAAGGGGAGGCGAGCTAAATGGCGATGACGACGGAGGACATTCTAGAAGCGATCGACAACATGACCGTCAAGGACCTCCACGCGCTGGTCAAGGCGCTGGAGGAGAAGTACGGCGTGAGCGCGCAGGCCGCGGTGGCCGTCGCGGCCCCGGCGGCGGGGGCGGCCCCCGGCGCGGCGGCCGAGGCCGCGGCCCCCGCGACCGTCAAGGTCGTGCTCAAGAACGCCGGGCAGCAGAAGGTGCAGGTCATCAAGAAGGTCAAGGACATCACCGGCAAGGGGCTCAAGGAGTCCAAGGAGCTGGTCGACAAGCTGCCCGCGGTGCTCAAGGAGGGCATCAGCCCCGAGGAGGCCGAGCAGATCAAGGCCCAGCTCGAGGAGGTCGGGGCCGAGGTCGAGATCCAGTAGCGCCCGCGGCGTTCGCGCCACGAGCGCGTTTTCCCTGAGAGCGAGAAGAGCGAGGAGGGGAGCTTGTGCCCGTGAGGGAGAGGCGGTCGTACGGTCGGGTTAAGAACGTCCTCGATCTGCCCTACCTGCTGGAGTCCCAGAAGCGCTCCTACGAGTGGTTCCTGACGGAGGGGCTCCGCGAGATCTTCGCCGAGATCTCCCCCATCGAGAGCGAGGGGAAGGACGGTCTCGTGTTGGAGCTGGTGGAGCCGCGCCTGCTGCCGCCGCACCACTCCGAGGCGGAGTGCAAGGACAAGAACCTGACGTACCAGGCGCCGCTGCGGGTGAAGGGGCGGCTCTACAAAGAGGGCAAGCTCGTCAAGGAGGACGACCTCTTCCTCTGCGACATCCCGCTCATGACCGAGCGGGGGACGTTCATCATCAACGGGAGCGAGAACGCCATCGTCAACGCGCTGGCGATCTCGCCCGGCGTCTACTTCACCCAGGAGGCCCTCCACGAGTACCACGCCCAGGTGCGCCCGGAGGTCGGCGCCTGGCTGGAGTTCGTGCTCGACACCCGCCGCGAGCGGCTCCTGGCGGTGATCGACCGCAAGGCGACCGTCCCGGCCACCACGCTGCTCAAGGCCTTTGGGATGAGCACGGCGGAGATCGTCAAGCGGTTCCACTTCACGCTCAACCCGCTCAAGCCCGAGAAGCTCCAGCAGTTCCTCGGGTATCGGGTGAGCGAGCCGATCGGCGCCAACGGGCACGTCATCCTCAAGGAGGGCCAGGAGCTCAGCCTTGAAGCGATCGAGGCGATCGTCCAGGCCGGGCTCTCCCAAATCCACCTGATCAACCGCTACGTCCAGCGCAGCCTCGAGGAGGACAAGGCCCAAGACCAGAAGGACGCGCTCCAGATCATCTACAAGAAGATGCGGGCCACGGAGCGAGCCACCCTCAAGACGATGCAGGAGTACTTCGAGAAGCTCTACCAGAGCCCGGAGACGTTCAGCCTGTCGCGGGTGGGCCGCTTCCTGGTCAACAAGAAGCTCGGGGTCGACTACCCGCTCGACGACCAGGTGCTCCACCCCGAGGAGATCGCGTTGATCGTCGAGCGGCTGCTCCGGCTCCCCGACCACCCCGAGCTCGTCGACGACCGGGACCACCTGGCCAACAAGCGGGTCAAGACCCCCGGCGAGACGGCCGCGGACGCCCTGCGCCGAGGGCTCAAGCGGATGGCCCGGATCACCGCCGACCGCCTGAGCAAGTTCTCCCTCGAGGAGGACGAGCCCTTAAGGAACCTGCTGCTGTCGCGGGTGGTCCAGGGCGAGCTGAACCGCGTCTTCTACACCGGGCGCCTGTCCCAATATCTGGAGCAGACGAACCCGCTGACGGAGCTGACCCACAAGCGGCGGCTGAGCGCGCTGGCGGGCGGGAACAAGAAGCGGGCCAAGCTCGAGGTGCGGGACGTCCACCCGAGCCACTACGGCCGCATCTGCCCGATCGAGACGCCCGAGGGCCAGAACATCGGGCTCATCACCTCGATGGCCACCTACGCCCGGATCAACGACTACGGCTTCCTGGAGACGCCCTACCGCGTCGTCAAGGACGGCGTCGTGACCGACGAGATCAGGTGGCTGATGGCCGACGAGGAGGAGCGCTACTACATCGCCCCGGCCACCACGCCCCTCGACGAGAACGGGCGCATCCGGGACGAGGTCATCGAGGTGCGGACGGGCAAGGAGGAGATCCGCAAGGTCCGGCGCGAGGAGGTCCACTTCATGGAGGTCTCGCCCGCAGCGGTGGTCGGCGTCTCGGCCTCGCTCATCCCGTTCCTCGAGCACGACGACTCGAACCGGGCCCTGATGGGCGCGAACATGCAGCGCCAGGCCGTCCCGCTGGTGAAGCCCCAGGCGCCGCTGGTGGGCACGGGGATGGAGTGGCCCGCGGCCCGCGACTCCGGACGCCTGGTGCTCGCCGAGGAGGACGGCGTCGTCACCTACGTCGACGCCACCCAGATCAAGGTGAAGGGCAAGACGGGCGAGCGCGTCTACAAGCTGCGGGTCTTCGAGAACTCGAATCAAGACACGCTGCTCCACCAGCGCCCCGTCGTCGAGAAGGGCCAGAAGGTCAAGAAGGGGGATCTGCTGGCCGACGCGGAGAGCACCGATCGGGGCGAGCTGGCCCTGGGCGCGAACCTCTTGGTCGCCATTTTGCCCTTTGAGGGCTACAACTACGAGGACGCCATCGTCATCTCCGAGCGGCTCGTTAAAGACAACATTCTCGACTCGATCCACATCCAGGAGTTCGAGGTGCGCGCCGAGGAGACGAAGCTCGGCCCCGAGGAGATCACGAACGACATCCCCGACATCTCGAAGGAGGAGCTGCGCAACCTCGACGACTCCGGCGTGATCCGCGTCGGGACCGAGGTGCGCACCGGCGACATTTTGGTGGGGAAGCTCACCCCGCGGGGCGAGACGGAGCCGACGCCCGAGGAGCGCATCTTCCGCTCGATCTTCGGCGAGAAGACCCGGGCCGTCAAGAACACCTCGAAGACGATGCCCCCCTGCGGCGAGGGCTGCAAGGTCATTCGGGTGAAGAAGTTCTCCCGCGACAAGGGCGACGAGCTGGAGCCCGGCGTCAACGAGCTGGTCAAGGTGTACGTGGCCCAGCGGCGCCGGATCGCCGTCGGCGACAAGCTGGCCGGTCGCCACGGGAACAAGGGCGTGATCGCGAAGATCCTGCCCGAGGAGGACATGCCGTTCCTGCCCGACGGGACGCCCGTCGACATCATTTTGAACCCCTTGGGCGTGCCGTCGCGGATGAACCTGGGGCAGATCTTCGAGATGCACCTGGGCTGGCTGGCCAAGCTCAAGGGGATCTACGTCAGCTCGCCCGTCTTCGACGGCGCCAAGGAGGATGAAATCCTGAAGGAGCTGCACGAGGCCCGCAAGGAGAAGGGCCTCGACGCCGGGGACGGGCTGGAGAACCCCGAGGGCGGGCCCGACGGCAAGGTCATCTTAAGGGACGGGCGCACCGGCGAGCCGTTCGAGCACCCGGTCGCCGTCGGCTACATGTACATCCTGAAGCTCGAGCACATCGCCGAGGAGAAGATCCACGCCCGCTCGACGGGGCCCTACTCGCTCATCACCCAGCAGCCCCTGGGCGGCAAGGCCCGGATGGGCGGCCAGCGCTTGGGCGAGATGGAGGTCTGGGCGCTCGAGGCGTACGGGGCGGCCCACACCCTCCAGGAGATGCTCACCCTCAAGAGCGACGACCCCCAGGGTCGCGTCAAGCTCTACAAGGCGATCTTGAAGGGCGAGGAGTACCCCAAGCCGGGGCTGCCCGAGTCGTTCCGGGTGCTGGTCAAGGAGCTGCAGGGGCTCTGCCTCTCCGTCAAGTGCTACAGCGAGGAGGGCCGCGAGCTGACCATCGACTAGTAGCCATCACACCGGCCCCGACCTCCGCCGTGTTTGTTTGGCACGTGCCCGTGCGCGCTTCGTCATGCCCGGACTCTGGGACGCGCTGCTGAGCCCCGCCGCGGTCTCGCTGGCCATCCTCGCCGTCACGTACGGGCTGCTCTTTTTGGAGCGCCTCCACCGGACGATCGTGAGCCTGGCGGGGGCCACGGCCATGGTCCTCGCCGGGAAGCTTTTGGGCTTCTACAAGGCCCTCCCGGAGTCCCCGCACGACCCGCTCGAGGGCACCGCGCTCGGGGCCATCGACTGGAACACGATCTGGCTCCTCTTCGGGATGATGGTCATCGTCGGGGTCCTCGAGGAGACGGGGCTCTTCGAATACCTGGCGATCAAGCTGGCCAAGCTCACCCGCGGCCGCTACTGGCCGATGCTGCTCGCCCTGAGCTGGTTCACCTTCGTCGCCTCGGCCCTCCTCGACAACGTCACGACGATCATCTTCGTGAGCAGCATCACCGTCTCGATCGCGGCCCTGCTGCGGGTCAACCCCGTGCCGCTGCTCGTCGGCGAGGCCATCATGTCGGGGATCGGGGGGATGGCCACGCTGGTGGGCGACCCGCCGAACGTCATCATCGGCTCGGCCGCCGGGCTGACCTTTCTAGATTTTGTGGTCTATCTGGGCACGGTCGCCGTGCTCGTCGGGCTGGCGACCAGCGCCGTCTTCCGGGTGCTGTTCCGGGACGAGATCGTCCGACAAACCGCCCCGGGGCGCCGCCCGACGGAGCCGGGGACGGAGCCAGAGGGAACGGAGCTGCTCAAGCTCGACGAGGCCGAAGCGCTCCGCGACCGCCCCGCCCTCGTCAAGATGCTGATCATCTTCGGGCTGGTGCTGGTCCTCTTCGGGCTGCACCACAGGCTGCGCCTGCTGCCCTCGGAGGTGGCCGTCGCCGGGGCGGTCGCGGCGCTGCTGTGGGTCCGGCCCAACCTCGTGGAGGTCCTAAACCGCACCAAGTGGGACGTGCTGCTCTTCTTCGCCGGGCTGTTCGTGATCGTCGGCGGGCTGAGGGCCGCGGGGGTGCTCGGGGCGATCGCGAAGTGGATCGGCGGGGCCGTTCTGAGCCACCCCGTGCTGGCGCTGTTTGTCGTCCTGTGGGGCTCGGCCCTGCTCTCGGCCGTCGTGGACAACATCCCGTTCACGATCGCGCTGGTGCCCATCCTGCTGGATCTGCAGCGGATGGGCGCGGACGTCTTCCCGCTCTGGTGGGCCTTGGCCGCCGGGGTGGCGATCGGCGGATGCGCCACGCCCATCGGGGCCTCGGCCAACGTGTACGTGCTGAGCCTCAGCGAGCGCGCCGGGCACCCGATCGGCTTCCGGCGCTGGCTGCGGCTCGGGGTCCCCACGGTGCTCGCCCAGCTCGTCGTCGCCAGCTTGCTGCTCTACGGGATGTACGCGCTGGGCTGGCTTTGATGTGTCGGGGCTCTAAGGGAGCGCCCACGCCGCCGTCGCGGCCGAGAGCCCCTGGACCAAGCTCTCCACCACCCACGTCGGGTAGAGCCCCAAGGCGAGCACCAGCAGGGCCGCCACGCCCAGCCCCACCCAGACCGTCCCCGAGGCGTAGAAGGGGCGCTCGGCGCTGGCGTCGGCGTCGGCGTCGGCGGCCGGGCGGGCGACGACGGCGTAGTACGCCACCCGCAGGTAGTAGTACACGCTGATCACGCTGGTGAGCACCCCGACGATCGCGAGCGCCAGCCCCAGCGGCCCCGACTCGATCGCCGCCTTGAACACGTAGAACTTCGCGAAGAAGCCCGCCGTCGGCGGCAGGCCCGCCAGCGAGACCAGGAACAGGGCGAGCATCCCGGCCAGCCAGGGGTGGCGGGCCCCCAGGCCCGCCAGGTCGCTCAGCGAGGGGTTCTCGCTGCGGCCCTCCCCCTCGGCCACGACCACCGCGCCGAAGGCCCCCAGCGTCATGAGCGTGTAGACGAGCAAATAAAAGAGGAGCGCGGCCGTCGCGTCCGCCGCGGTCGCGGGCGTCCCCGCCCCCATCGCGACCAGGGCGATCAGCAAGTAGCCCGCATGGGCGATGCTCGAGTAGGCGAGCAGGCGCTTGAGGTTGAGCTGGACCACGGCCACGACGTTCCCCAGGACCATCGTCAGGACGGCCAGCAGGGCGATCAGGGGGGCCCAGGCCGTCGCCAGCTCGGACAGCCAGGCCGAGGCCGAGGCCGAGGGGACCGCCCCGGTCCCGGTCCCGGCCCCGAGCAGCACCCGGAGGAACGCCGCGAACGCGGCGGCCTTGGCCGCCACGGCCATGAACGCCGTGACGGACGTGGGCGCGCCCTCGTAGACGTCGGGCGCCCAGGTGTGGAACGGGACGGCGGCGGCCTTGAAGCCCAACCCCACGATCAGCAGCCCCAGCCCCGCGTAGACGAGCCCCGGCGCCCGCCCGAGCGCCTCCGGCAGCCTTGCACCCACCTCGGCGAGCTGCGTGGTCCCGGTCGCGCCGTAGACGAGGGCGATCCCGTAGAGGAACAAAGCGCTGGAGAAGGCCCCCAACAAGAAGTACTTCAGCCCGGCCTCCTGGGAGGCGGGCCGCCGCTTGAAGAACGTCGCCAGGATGTACAAGGGGATGGAGAGCGTCTCCAGCCCCAAGAACAGCAGGACGAGGTCGGCGCTCATGCCCATGAGCATCGCGCCCACGGTCGAGAAGAGCAGCAGACAATAATACTCGCCGCGGGCGATGCCCTGCCGCTCCACGTAGCCCGCCGAGAGGAGCACCGCCAGCCCCGCCCCCAGCAGGAAGACCGTGTTCAAGAACTTGGAGACGAGGTCGACGCGCAGCATCCCCTGCACCCACGTCCCGCTCGGCGCGGGGGCGACGGCGTTGGCGACCAGGGCGGCCCCGACGCCCACCAGGCTCGCCCAGACGAGCGGGCCCTTCCGCTCGGGCTCGGGGCGCAGGAACAGATCCAAGATCAGCACGAAGAGGGCGAAGCCCGTCACGACGAGGAGGGGCGCCATCGCCCAGAGGTCTTCGGCGGTGAGCGCGAACTCGAGCGCCACGCTCATGGCGTCGCCTCCTCCACGACCGCGCCTTGGGCTTGGGGGTCGTGCACCCGCTCCAGGCGGCTCTGGGCCTGGGCGATGAGCGCCTCGACGGAGGGCTCAACGCGCGCCAGCAGCGGCTTCGGGTAGATCCCGATCCCCAGGATGAGGAGCGCCAAGGGCACGAGCAGCGCGACCTCCTTGATGGAGAGGTCGCGGGCCCTCGGCTCCAGCTCGGGGTTCGGCGGGTTGTGGAAGACCCGCTGGGTCATCCAGAGCATGTAGATGGCCGAGAGCACGGCGATCAGGGCCGCGACGACCGCGTACGCCTTGTGCGGGGTCAAGAAGGTGCCCAGCAAGATAAGCACCTCGCCCACGAAGCCGTTCGTGCCCGGCAGGGCGACGCTGGCCAGCATGAACACCAGGAACAGCGCGGCGAAGCGGGGCATGAAGCGCATCACGCCGCCGAACTCGTCGACGTTCCGCCGGGCGAAGCGCTCCCAGAGCACGGCGAGGCTCAGGAAGAGCGCGGCGATGTAGATCCCGTGGTTGACCATCTGCAGCACGCTCCCCGCCAGACTCAGCGGCCCGAAGGCGAAGATCCCCAGGGCCACCAGCCCCAGGTGCGACAGGCTCGAGTAGGCGACCATGCGCTTGAGGTCCCGCTGGACGGTCGCCACCAGCGCGCCGTAGAGCAGGCCGACGAGCGCCAAGCCCAAGAGCCAAGGGGCCAGCTCATAGGCCGCGTTGGGGAAGAGCGTCCAGCCGAAACGGATCAGCCCGTAGAGCCCCGCCTTCGACATCAGGGCGGAGAGCAGCACGGTGCCCGCGAAGGGCGCCTCGGCGTAGGCGTCGGGCAGCCAGCTGTGCAGCGGCCAGACGGGGACCTTCACGGCGAAGGCCGCCACGAACGCCAAGAAGAGCCAGAACTCCACCGACCGCCCCAGCTGAACGCCCTGAAGCTGCATGAGGTCGAACGTCCCGAGCCCCGCGGCCACGTACAGGACGACGATCGCGACGAGCATCAAGACGCTCGCGGCCATGGTGTAGAGGAAGAACTTGATGGCCGCGTAGGCCCTGCGCTCGCCCCCCCACAGCCCGATCAAGAAGTACATCGGGATGAGCATGGCCTCCCAGAAGACGTAGAAGAGCACCAGGTCGAGCGCCAGAAACACGCCCAACACGGCCGTCTCCAGCAGCAGCACCAGGGCCGCGAAGGGCTTGTAGCTGGCGTCCTCGACGCGCCCCCAGGGGGCCACGAGCAGCAGCGGGACGATCACGACCGTCAGCAGGACGAGCAGCAGCGAGATCCCGTCGACGCCCAGCTTGTACGAGACCCCGAGCGCCGGGATCCACGGGGCTTCCTCGATCAGCTGCATCCCCGGCTGGCCGGGGTCGAACGCGAAGAAGAGCCCGACGCCCAGCCCCAGCGTGGCCAGACTGGCGAGCAGGGCCACGGCCCGCGTCAGCCCGACGTTCTCGCGCGGGAGCAGCGCGATCAGCAGCGCGCCCACCGCCGGCAAGAAGACGATCGCCGTCAGCCACATCGCGCTAGCGCCCTCCTCCTCCCCAGCCCCAGCTCCAGCCCCAGGCGTAGACGTAGAGCAGCACCAGGACGATCAGGGTCCCGACGAGCACCCAGTCCAGATAAGCGCGGATGTAGCCGCTCTCGACCCGCCGCAGCGCCCCCCCGACGCGATCGACGAGGCGCCCGACGCCGTTCACCAGGCCGTCGAGCAGCCCCCTGTCAACAGGCCCGCTCAGGAGCTCGGCCAGGGCCCGCCCCGGCGCCACAAACAGCGCATAGTACAGCTCGTCGACGTAGTATTTGTTGTCGAGCAGCGCGTAGAGCGGGCGGCCCAGGCGGCGCAGCCCCGCGGCGGGCCGCCAGCCCTTGATGTAGAGGAGCCACGCGAGCCCGATGCCCGCCGCGGCCGCCCCGAGCGAGAGCGCGATCAGGGCGCCCTTGCCGAGGGCGAGGGCCGGACGGGCTTCCATCGCGGGCTCGGCCCGGAAGACGGGCTCCAGGAAGCGCTCGAAGGGCGCGAAGTCCACGATCGAGAGCCAGAGCGCCCCGCCGACGACCGTCAGCGCGGCCAACGCGCGGAGCGGCCAGAGCATGACGGGCGGCGACTCGTGCGGGTGGACGCTCTTGGCGTCGTAGCGCGGCGCCCCGTGGAAGGTCAGGAAGTGCGCCCGCAGCATGTAGAAGGCCGTCAGGCCCGCCGTGATCAGCCCCAACAGCCAGAAGCCCGCGTGCCCGAGGACGAACGCCTCCTCCAGGATCAACTCCTTGCTGAAGAACCCCACGAGCGGGGGCACGCCCGACATGGCCAGCGCCCCGATTAAAAACACCTTCCACGTCGTGGGCAGGTGGCGGTTGAGGCCGCCCATGCGGCGCATGTCGGTCTCCTCGCCGCCCAGGGCGTGCATCACGCTCCCGGCGGCCAGGAACAGCAGCGCTTTCATGAACGCGTGGCTCGTGAGGTGGAACAGCCCGGCGGCGTAGGCCCCCACGCCCGCGGCCAGGAACATGTAGCCGAGCTGCGAGATGGTCGAGTAGGCCAACACCCGCTTGATGTCGGGGTTGACGAGCGCGATGGTCGCGGCGAAGAAGGCGGTCACGACGCCGACGGCGGCCACCACGGCCATCGAGACGGGGGCCAGCTCGTAGAGGACGTGGGCCCGCGCCACCAGGTAGACGCCCGCGGTGACCATGGTGGCGGCGTGGATCAAGGCCGAGACGGGCGTCGGCCCCTCCATCGCGTCGGGGAGCCACACGTGGAGCGGGATCTGGGCGGACTTCCCCACGGCCCCCGCGAAGAGCAGCAGCGTGATCGCCGTCGCCAGCCCCGGGCTCAGCACCTGGGGCGCCTGCTCGAAGATGGGCCCGTAGCTGAACGTCCCGAAGGTCGCGAAGATCAGCAGCAGCCCGACCATGAAGCCGAAGTCGCCGACCCGCGTGGTGATGAAGGCCTTCTTGGCCGCGGCCGCGGCGCTCGGCCGGGTGAACCAGAACCCGATCAGCAAGTACGAGCAGAGGCCGACCAGCTCCCAGCCCACGAACAGCAGCAGGAAGTTGTCGGCCATCACGAGCAGCAGCATCGAGAACGTGAAGAGGTTGAGCCAGGCGAAGTAGCGCGGGTAGTCGGGGTCGTGGCCCATGTAGCCGACGGAGTAGACGTGGATCAGGAAGCCGACGCCGGTGACGACCAGCATCATGACGACGCTCAGGGGGTCGATCAGCAGGCTGACCGGGGCGTCGAGCCCCCCGACGGCGATCCAGTCGAAGAGCTTGAGCGTGACGGAGCGCTCCTCGGGCGGGCGCTTCAAGAGATCGAGCCAGACCCAGACGGCCACGCCGAACGCCAGGCCGACCGCCCCGGGGCCGATCCCGCTCACCGCCCGCTTGGACAGCACGGAGCGCCCCAGGAGCCCGTTCAGCAGCGCCCCCAGCAGCGGGAAGAGCAGCCCCAGCCACGCGAGCTCCATCGCCCTGCGATCAGCCCCTCAACAAGTCCACGTCGTCGATGTCGACCGTCTCGCGCGTCCGAAAGATGTTGACGATGATCGCCAACCCCACCACGACCTCGGCGGCCGCGACGACCAGCACGAAGAACACGATCACCTGCCCACCGAGGTCGCCCCAGACCCGGGCGAACGCCACGAACGCGAGATTGACGGCGTTCAGCATCAGCTCGATGCTCATAAAGAGAATTAAGGCGTTGCGCCTCAATAGAACCCCCAGCGCCCCGACGCTGAACAGCACGGCGCTCAAGACAAGGTAGGCGTCCGGGGGCACCGCGCTCATCGCGGCACGACCTCCTTCTTCTCCTTCCCCTTCGCGTGCGCTTTCGCCTCGGCCCTCGCCGTCCCGGCCGCGCGCTCGCGGGGCGGCTTTTCAGGCGCCTCCCGCCTGCCGAGGACCACGGCCCCGATCACGCCGAGGAGCAGGAGCACGGACGTCACCTCGAAGGGGAGCAGGAAGCGGGCGAAGAGCGTCGTGCCGACGGCCTTCGCGGTGCCGAAGCCCTCCGGCGGCGGGCCGGGGTGCGGCCGTCCGAGCGAGGCAGCGCTCAGGAGCGCCGTCCCCAGCCCCAAGAGCAGCCCTAGGGCGAGCAGCCCGGCCAGCACGGGCTGGGCGCGCAGCTTGACCCGCGGCCCCTCGCCCGAGTGGGCGTGCAGCAGCATGATCACGAACAGGAACAGCACCAGGATGGCGCCTGCGTAGATGACGATCTGCAAGATCCCGATGAACTCGGCGCCCAGCAGCAGGAAGAGCCCCGCGAGGCTGAGCAGCGTCACCAGGAAGACCACGGCGCAGTGGACGGGCTGGCGCCCCAGCACCATGGCCAGCCCCGAGCCCAACGCCGCAACGCTCAGCCCCACGAACGCGATCCACTCGCCCATGTCTTAGCTCGCCCCCAGCGCGGCCACGCCCGCGGCGGTGAGGGTGAGGTTGAGCAGCGCCAGCGGGATGAGGACCTTCCAGCCGAGGCTCATGAGCTGGTCGTAGCGCACCCGCGGGAGCGTCGCCCGCAGCCAGATGAACAAGAACATAAAGGCGAAGACTTTGAGGGCGAACCAGAGGAGCCCCAGCAGCGGGGCCTGCTCGACGAAGGGGCCGTCCCAGCCGCCCAGGAACAGCGTCGTGGCCACGCTGGCCATCACGACCATGTGGCCGTACTCCGCCACGAAGAACGACGCGAACCGCATTCCGGCGTACTCGGTGTGGAAGCCCCCCACCAGCTCGTGCTCGGCCTCCGGGAGGTCGAAGGGGGCGCGGTTCGTCTCCGCGATCCCCCCGATCACGAAGAGCAGGAACCCCAGCGGCTGCAGGAAGACGTTCCAGACGCCCTCCGCTTGCTGGGCCACGATCTCGGAGAGCCGGAGCGTCCCCGACAGCAAGATCACGCCGACGATGGCCAGCCCGACGGCCAGCTCGTAGCTGATCATCTGGGCCGAGGAGCGCAGCCCCCCGAGCAGCGAGTACTTGCTGGCGCTGGCCCAGCCCCCCAGGATCACCCCGTAGACGCCGAGCGAGGAGACGGCCAGCACGAACAGGACCCCCACGTCGGGGTCGGCGAGCTGGAAGAGCTTGACGCCCCACAGCTCGAGCGGCGGCCCGAAGGGGATCACCGCGAAGGCCAGCAGCGCGGCGAGCATCGAGAGCGCCGGGGCGATCAAGAACACGGCCCGGTCGGCCTCCTGCGGGAGGAAGGTCTCCTTCATCATGAGCTTGAGGCCGTCGGCCAGCGGCTGGAGCAGCCCGAACGGCCCGACCCGGTTCGGCCCCAGGCGCAGCTGGAACCGGGCCAAGAGCCGCCGCTCCAGCCAGGTGAGGTAGGCGGCCGCGGTCAGCAGCCCGACCAGCACGGCCAGGCCCTTCCCCAGCGTGATCAGCCCGAAGGCCCACGTCGGCGTCTGCGTCTCCGTCATCGTCGTGATTTTTTGGCCCGTCAGCCCGCCCGCGCCGGGGCCACCCGCCGCCGTTCGCGGAGGCGTCGCTCCAGCTCCTCCTTCTCGCGCGTGTAGTCCCGCCGCGCGATCGGGTGGAGCGGGTGCTCCTTCTTGATCTTCTCCTGCAGCAGGATGAACCCGTAGAGCAGGTTGTCGGGCGTCGGCGGGCAGCCCGCCACGTAGACGTCCACGGGGACGATCTTGTCGACGCCCTGCAGGATGGCGTAGTTGTTGTAGATGCCGCCGCAGGAGGCGCAGTCGCCCATCGAGATGACCCACTTGGGCTCGGGCATCTGCTCGTAGAGGTGCCGCAGGACGGGGGCCATCTTCTGGGAGACGCGCCCGGCCACGATCATGAGGTCGCTCTGGCGGGGCGAGGCCCGCATCACCTCGGCGCCGAAGCGGGCCAGGTCGAAGCGGGCCGCGGCCGTGGCCATCATCTCGATGGCGCAGCAGGCCAGCCCGAACTGGAACGGCCACACGGAGCTGGCCCGCGCCCAATTGATCAACCGCTCGAACGCCTCGACCGTCGTCGTGACGATCGGGCTCGTGATCACTCCCATCGCAACGCACCCCGCTTCCAGGCGTACAGCAGCCCGATCACCAATATACCCAAGAAGACCATCATCTCCCAGAAGCCCAGCCACCCCAGCTCCCGGTAGACCACGGCCCAGGGGTAGATGAAGGCGATCTCCAGATCGAACACCAGGAAGATCATGGCGATCACGTGGTAGCGGACGTGGAACCGACGTCGGGCGCTCATCAGCGGCGGGATGCCCGACTCATACGGCATGATCTTGTCGCGGCTGGGGCGGGGCGGGGGCCCCAACACGGCGTTTACGGCCAAGAGCGTCGCCGCGACGACCAGGGCCAGACCGAGATAGATCAAGATGGCCACGTACTCCGTCATCGCCGTCGACACCGACCCCGATCCGACACGATCACGATCACGATCGCGAGTTGAGCCCCCTTTGGCCCGCCGATCCCATGGGGAACACGGGACGGCCGATTATAGTCGGCCCCACCCGGCCTGTCAACGATGATCGTCAGCGTCAGCGTCGGGGTCCGCGGGGATCGGCGCCGGGCGCCGCCCGGCGCGGGCGCGGATTGCGCGCCGGGCCGCCCGTCGGCTAAGATGGCCCGATTATGGGCGTTGCGGTCGTCCCCGTCCGCGAGGCGCACCAGCTCGAGGCGTTCATCGAGCTGCCCTTTCGGCTCTACGCCCGGGACCCCAACTGGGTCGCGCCTTTGCTTGCCGACGAACGAAAACGCTTCGACCCGAAGCGCAACCCCTTCTTCGAGCACGCCGAGGGCCAGCTCTTCCTCGCGTTGGACCGCCGAGGGGAGGCCGTCGGGCGGGTCTCGGCCCACATTGATCGTCTGTACAACGAGTTTCACGGCGAGCGGACGGGCTTCTTCGGCTTCTTCGAGTGCGTCGACGACGAGGGCGTCGCCCGCGCGCTGCTCGGGGCCGCCGAGGATTGGCTCCGGGCGCGGGGGATGACCCGGGCGCTGGGGCCGTTCGGGTTCAACACGAACGGCTTCAGTGGGCTCTTGATCGAGGGCTTCGACGAGCCCCCGACGCTCCTGATGCCCTACAACCCGCCCTACTACGCCACGCTGCTCGAGCGCGACGGCTACCACAAGGCCAAGGATCTGCTCGCGTTTCGAGTTGAGCTGGACGACGAGTTCCGCAGGGCGATGGGGAAGCTCGTCCCGCGGCTTCGGGCGATCGCCGAGCGCGCCCGTCGTCAGGGCTTCGCCGCCCGCCCGCTCGACGTGCGCGCCTTCGACCGCGAGGTCGAGAAGCTCTGGACGATCTACAACGACGCCTGGGAGCGGAACTGGGGCTTCGCCCCGATGACCCGGCGCGAGTTCTTCGAGGAGGCCCGGGCGCTCAGGCGCGTCGTCGTCCCCGAGCTGGCCGTCCTCGTGGAGCGGGAGGAGGAGCCCGTCGGCTTCGGGCTCGCCCTCCCCGACGTCAACCAAGCCTTACGGCCGTTAAGGGGGCGGCTGTTCCCGTTCGGGATCGTCAGGCTGCTCTGGGGCCTGAGGCGCGTCGAGGGCCTCAGGCTGCTCACCCTGGGCGTCCGCCGGACGTATCGGGTGAAGGGCGTCGACGCCCTGCTGTACCTCAAGCTGATCGAGGGCGGGCTCCGGCTGCTCGAGCGCGGCCGCCCCTACCGCTGGTGCGAGTGCTCGTGGGTGTTGGAGGACAACCGCCCGATCATCCGGGCGATCGAGCTGGGAGGAGGGAAGCTCTACAAGCGCTACCGCGTCTACGAGAAAGCCCTACGGTGAGGAGGGAGGAGGGAACGCATGCCCAACTCTAAGCCCAACGACAAGAACGACAAGAACGGCAAGCGCCCCATCGCGCGCGACGATCTGCTCAAGCTCAAGTTTGTGGGCGACCCCCAGGTGAGCCCCGACGGCTCCAAGCTCGTCTGCACCGTCAAGACCGTCGACGTCGAGAAAAACAAATATTTCACGCACCTCTGGGTCTTCGATTTGAACACGAAGGCGGGGCGACCATTCACGTTCGGCGAGGTGAGCGACACGAGCCCGCGGTGGGCGCCCGACGGCGGCTCGATCGCGTTCGTGCGCGCCTTCCCCACGCAGAGGGGGAAGCCCGCCCAGATCTGGGTCATCCCCGCCGACGGCGGCGAGGCCCGGCCGCTCACCCGGCTCCCCGAGGGCGCCATAAGCGCGCTCAGCTGGAGCCCCAAGGGCGACAAGCTCGCGTTCGCCTTCCGCCCGACGGGTCCCGACTTCACCCACGAGGCGCGCAAGAAGCGCGAGGAGACGGGCAGGTCCACGCCGCCGCGGGTGATCACCCGCCTCCGCTACAAGCTCGACGGCGTCGGCTTCCTCGACGAGCGCCAGCACGTCTGGGTCTGCGACGTCCGGACGGGCGAGGCCCAACAACTGACGCACGGCGACTACGACGACTTCGACCCCGCCTGGGCGCCCGACGGCTCCCGCCTCGTCTTCGTCTCCAACCGCAGCGCGGACCCCGAGGGGACGCCCTACCTCGTCGACCTCTGGGTGATCCCCGCCGAGGGGGGCGAGCCCCAGAAGATCGAGACGCCGCCGGGGTACAAGGGCGCGCCCGCCTGGGCGCCCGACGGCTCGCTCATCGCCTACGTCGGGCACGTGAGCGAAGAAGACCCCTGGGTGCCGCGCCACGACCGCCTCTGGGTCGTCCCGCCCGAGCCCGAGGGCGGCGACGCCCGGCCCCTGACGCAAGGCCTCGACCGCCCCGTCGGCAACGTCACCCTGAGCGACGCGCGCGAGCCCTTCTTCCGGCCGTCGCCCGTCTGGAGCCCCGACTCGACAGCGCTGTACGTGGCCGTAAGCCGCGAGGGGAGCTGCCACCTCTACCGCGTGGGGCTCGACGGCCACACCGTCCCCCTCACCCAGGGCGGGCTTGATCTGGCGGGCTTCGGCGCGGACCGCGCGTGTCGGCGCTTCGTGCTGGCCATCTCGACGCCGACGCAGCCCACGGAGCTGTTCCTGGGGCATCTCGACGCCGATCCCGATCCCGATCCCGAGGGCGAGGGTGAGGGCGAGGGAGCCCCCAGCCTCCGGCTCGAGAAGCTCTCGGGGTTCAACGACGCGCTGCTCGAGGAGCTCCAGCTCAGCGAGCCCGAGGAGCTGTGGCTCGAGCGGCCGGACGGGACAAAAGTGCAGGGCTGGCTCCTCCACCCGCCCGATTTTGCGCCCGACAAAACGTACCCGCTGTTGCTCTACATCCACGGCGGGCCGCACGCCCAGTACGGGCACACGTTCTTCCACGAGTTCCAGTGGCACGCGGCCCGCGGCTACTGCGTGCTCTACACGAACCCGCGCGGGAGCAGCGGCTACTCTGAGGCGTTCATGCGCGCGATCCGCGGCGACTGGGGCCGCCTCGACTACGACGACCTCATGGCCTTCCTCGACTTCGTGCTCGAGGAGCGGGGCTATCTGGACCCCGAGCGGGTCGGGGTCGCGGGCGGGAGCTACGGCGGCTACATGACGAACTGGATCCTGGGGCACACCCGGCGCTTCAAGTGCGCCGTCACGGACCGAAGCGTGGTGAACCTGCACAGCATGTTCGGGACGTGCGACTTCCCGTTTATGCCGGACGGCTACTGGGCGGGCGCCCCCTGGGATCGCCCGGAGGCGCTGCTGGAGCACTCCCCCCTGCTCCACCTGAAGGACGCCCGCACGCCGACGCTCATCATCCACAGCGAGGGCGACTTGCGTTGCCCCATCGAGCAGGCGGAGCAGCTCTTCACAGCTCTAAAGCGCCTCAAGGTGGACGTCGTGTTCGTGCGCTACCCCCAGGAGACGAGCCACGGGCTCTCGCGGAGCGGGCCGCCCGACCTGCGCCTGGACCGCCTCCAGCGGATCGCCGACTGGCTCGACCGCCACCTGCAGCCGTGACTCCGCTCCAGACTCCAGCCATGCCCATGCCCCTCACCCCCGAACTCCGACGCCGACTCGAGGCGCTCCCCGACGCCCCCGGCGTCTACCTCTTCAAGGACGCCCAAGGGCGGGTGCTCTATGTCGGCAAGGCCGCCTCGCTCCGCAAGCGGGTGCGCTCGTACTTCCGGGGCCGCCCGTCCGGCCTCGACCCCAAGACCCAAAGGCTCGTGGAGCGCGCCTCGAGCGTCGAGTGGATCGAGACGGGCTCCGAGCCCGAAGCCCTGTTGCTGGAAGATCAACTCATCAAGCGGCATCGCCCCCGCTACAACGTCCGGTTGCGGGACGACAAGCGCTACCCCTACCTCAAGCTCACGGCCGAGCCCTTCCCCCGGTTGGTCGTGACGCGTCGAGTTGACCGCGATGTGGAGCGGGGCGCGCGCTACTTCGGGCCGTACCCGCGGCCGGGGGCGCTGCGCGAGGCGTACCGCGCCCTGCAGCGGATCTTCCGCGTGCGGACGTGCCCGCTGGCGATCGAGCCGGGGAAGCGGGCCCGCGCCCGCCCCTGCCTCGACCACGACCTGGGGCTGTGCGACGCGCCCTGCGTGGGCCTGATCTCTCAACGTCAGTATCAACAGCTCGTGGACGAGGCCGAGCTGTTTCTGTCGGGGCGCGCCGAGGCCCTGATGCAACGGCTCGAGCGCGAGATGCGCGAGGCCGCCGCCCGCCTGGAGTTCGAGCGGGCCGCCCGCCTGCGGGACCGCCTGCGGGCGCTCGCCCAGATCGCCCAGCTCGCCCAGCCTTCGGCCCCTTCTTTTCCTTCTTTCGCTGAAGACGAAAACGCCCGAGCGGATGCGCGCGTCCGACGGGCGCTCGAGGAGCTTCAGGACGCGCTCGGGCTTCCCGGCCCTCCCCGGCGCCTCGAGGGCTTCGACGTCTCGACGCTGCAGGGCCACGAGCCCGTCGCCTCGATGGTCGTCTTTCTGGACGGGCGGCCCGCAAAGTCGCGGTACCGGCGGTTCGCCCTCCGGGTCCGAGGCGACGACACGGCCCGGCTGGCCGAGGCGGTGAACCGGCGCCTGGCGCGCGCCCTGACGCGGGCGGGCGACCCCGGCTTCACGCCGCTGCCCGATCTCATCCTGCTCGACGGCGGGAAGGGCCAGCTTCGGGCCGTGCAGGCCGTGGTGCGCGCGCTCGGCCTCGACGGTGCAATCCCCCTCGCCGCGCTGGCCAAGGACCCGGACCGCGTTTACGTCCCCGGCCGCCGGGAGGCGCTGCCCCTCCCCCGAAGCTCCGAGGCCCTGAAGCTCCTACAAAGGGTGCGCGACGAGGCCCACCGCTTCGCGCTCGAGGCCCACCGCCGCCGACGGACCAAACGAGCGCTCCACTCAATCCTCGATGAGGTGCCCGGCCTCGGCCCCGCCCGCAAGCGAAGGCTGCTCGAGCGCTTCGGCTCGCTGCGGGCGCTCAAGGCCGCCAGCGTGGAGGAGCTGCGGCGGGCGGGCCTCCCCCGCGCCGTGGCCGAACGCCTCCACGCCACGCTGAAGCGGCACGATGCAAGCGCAAGCGACGCTACCCCTCGAACAGCTGAATGACCCCCGCCACGACGCCTACGACGCCTACGACGACCCCCACCCTC
>WFPR01000030.1 GCA_015487455.1 Candidatus Bipolaricaulota bacterium | reverse complement strand
TGTATAAGAGACAGGGGGCGGAGCGGGAGCGGGAAGACCGTCCTGCTCAAGCACCTGATCGGGCTGCTCCGCCCCGACCGCGGGCGGGTTTGGGTGCTGGGCCGGGAGCTCACCCGGCTCCCCGAGCGGGCGCTCGACCGGGTGCGCCTGAGGATGGGGATGCTCTTCCAAGAGGGGGCGCTCTTCGACTCCCTGCGCGTCTGGGAGAACGTCGCCTTCCCGCTGCGGGAGCACGCCCGCTTGGGGCGACGGGAGGCGCGGGCGCGGGCCGCGGCGCTCCTCAAGCTCGTCGGGCTCGAGGGCGTCGAGGAGCTGTACCCGGAGCAGCTCTCCGGCGGGATGCGGAAGCGGGTGGCGCTGGCCCGCGCCCTGGCGCTCGAGCCCGAGGTGCTGCTGTGCGACGAGCCGACGGCGGGCGTCGACCCCGCGATGGCCCGCGAGATCGACCATCTGCTCCTGGAGCTGAAAGAGCGCCTGGGGATGACGGCGGTGGTCGTGACCCACGACGTGGAGGAGGCGCTGCGCCTGGGCGATCGCCTGGCCGTGCTGGCCGGGGGGCGCGTCGTGGCGGAGGGCCCCCCCGAGCGCGTCCGGGCGAGCGCGCACCCGGCCGTGCGGGAGTTCTTCGCCTCAGCCGCGCCGCGCCCGGACCCAAAGGAGGGGTAGATGTACGCGGAGGACGTGCGCCGAGCGTTTCGGGTGGGGCTCTTCGTGGTGGGCGGGCTGGCGCTGGCCGCCCTGGTGCTGCTGACGATCCGCGACTGGCGGCTGATGGGCCTCGGCTGGGGGTGGGGCGCGGGCTACGAGCTGCGGGTCCGCTTCGCGGACGTCGCGGGGCTGAAGGTGGGGGCGCCCGTGCGCTACGCGGGCGTCGAGGTCGGCCAGGTCACGGCCATCCGCCTCGTTTGGGCCGAGCCTACGCCCACGGCCGCGGCCACAGACACAGACGCAGGGGCAGGGACGGAGACGGGACGGGGGGCGCTCGTGGAGGTCGCGCTGCGGCTCCCCCGCGGCGTGCGCGTCCGCGAGGGCGACCAGGTGTGGATCGGGATGCTGGGGCTCCTGGGCGAGAAGTACGTCGAGATCACGCCCACCGGGCGGGGACGGGTCCTCGAGCCGGGCGCGGTGCTCGAGGGCCACGGCGTCGTCTCGGAGACGCGGCTGGCTCAGCAGGTGGGACGAACTTTGGAAGGCGTGGAGGCGACTCTTGAGGGGCTCAACGAGCTGGCGCTCGAGCCCGAGGCGCTCGAGCGCCGCCTGAAGGAGCTTGAGGCGTTGACGGAGGAGGCCCGGCGGCTCCTGGCCCGGTGGCGAGCCGTGGGGGAGGAGGGCGAACGGCTCCTCCAGGACGTCCGCCGCCGGGTCCCCTCCGCGTCCCTGGCGCTGACGCTCGGGGCCGCGGCCCTCGCGGTCGCGGCGCTTTGGCTGCTGGCGGGCGCGGCCCGCTGAGCGGCGCTTTAAATCTGCATCGATGGAGGGGGCTCGAGCGCCTCGAGCTTCGCCCGCAGCAGCGCGTCCAGCCGCTCAAGATGCTCGATCAGGAAGCGCTCGAGCCAGCCGCGCTCCGGCTCCAGGGCGAAGGGGTACCGCATGGGGGCGGGCTTCAGACCGAGCTCCTGGAGCCAGAACTCGGGCGGGCAGGCTCGAAGCTCGACGGCCTGCCTGGAGGGGTCTTTCTGGAACCAGATCCGCCAGCACCGCTGCCCCGAGGCCCGATCCCGGGGCCCGCGCTCGAGCTTGAGCTGAATTCCCCCCTTAAGCTCGGGCTCGAGATCGCGATCCAACCGTTCGAGCCACGCTTGGAGCTTCTCCCGAAACGCGCGCAGGTGCTCCCGGGCCTCCCGCCAGGCCCGCTCGAACTCGGGCTCAAGCTCCCTCCACGCGCCCTCGGGATCAGGGTCGATCCAGATGGGTCGGCGGGGCATCCCGCCCCGGCGGGGACGGTCCTCAAGCTCAAGCTCAAGGCTAAAGCGCCCGAAGCGCTCCCGCAGGAAGTCGCGCAGCACCTCGCCCTGCCGCAGCGTCAGCAGGTCCTTGAGCTGTTCGATGGAGCGGCGCAGCGCGTCGCGGAACGCCCGGCGGGCCTCCTCCACGCGCCCCTCGTAGGGCTCCAGCGCCTCGGCAAGGCCCTCCGGCGGCCCGGCGTACGCCAGCAGGAAGTCCCGCATCTCCAGCTGCGCCTGCACGATCGCTTGGCGCTTGGCCCGCAGGTCGGAGACGATCCGCTGGAGCGTCTGGAGCTGCTCGCGGGTCAGGCCCAGCTCGTTGATGAGCTTGAGCAGCTCGATCTCGACCCGCAGGCGGTCCTCGCTCGCTTCCTCCAGCTGCGCTTGTTCCGATGGCCCTTGCGCCTCGGGCCTCAGGGGCGGGGATTGGGGCTGGAGCGACACCCCCACCTGCGAGACGGCGATGAGCCCCAGCCCGAGCGCGACCACCCCCAGCACGGCCGCCATCGTCCGCCTTCCCGCCTTGAGCATGGACGATCCCCTCCTGTGGCGGCATTATAGCGGGCCGAAGGGGGCTTCCGATACACGCGGGCGGGCTTGACTTGAACTTGAACAAGTCAAGCCAAGAGAGGGTGAGCTGGCTGCTGGCTAGGGCTGGATCTCAACCCAGATGGGGTTCGTCAGCGCGAGGTCCTGAGCCGGGGTGCGCAGGCGCGCGGCGTACCAGGCGCTCCGCATGGGCCGATCTTCGAACTCAAGGAGCTGTTCGTGGCCGCTCAGCTCGAACATCGCCGCCTTGCGGCCGTTTTTTATGATCTCCAAGCGCGCCCCGTCCAGCGGCCGCACGCTCTGGACGCTTATCAAGAGCTTGAGGGGCTCGCCCAGCTCGCGCTCCAGCGCGTCGCCGGGGAGCGCGCCCTCGGCCGTCTCGACGAAGACGAGCGGCCCGTACGTCGCGAAGGCGCGCCCCGCCTTGAGCGCCTCCAGGAGCGCCCGAGCGTCCCCCTGATCGCGCAAGGGGGCGGTCGAGTCGAGGCGCACGTACGTGCGGGGGGTGCCGTAGCGGACGCTCAAATCGAGCCAGTCGTGGTCGTCGGAGACGCCGACGGCGACGTAGCGCTTCCCCTCGTTCCAGAGGCGGAAGAGCCGCTCGATCGTGTAGCGGTCGTCCTCCGTGTAGGGGCCGTTGAAGACCTCGAGGACGTCGAACGAGCCGTCGAACTCCGGGCGGTTCTGCGTGAAGAAGTAGCCGCCGCCCGACCAGAGCGGGTGGTTGACCTGCACGACCGTCGCGCCGTTGGCCCGCGCCTCCTCGAAGTAGTCGGCAGGCGCCCTGGTCGGGTCGTAGCGGACGAGGGCGCCCTCCTCCAGCGAGTAGGGGTTGAAGTGCCCCCACTTGAGCGTGGTGACCTCCTCGCTCAGCACGAACGGGACGCCGCGGGCGCGGGCCGTCCCCGCGAAGGGCGCGTGCCCGTCGACACAGTTGTGGTCGCTCAAGAACACCACATCCAGGCCCTCGGCGAGCTGGACGCCCACCAGCGCGTCCGGGGGCGTCTCGGCCTCCCGAACGTCGAGGCCGAAGTCGCGCTGCAAACAACGGTTGCCCGCCTCCGAATGGGCGTGCGGGTCCACGCTATAATAGCCCCGTGTCCGGGGATCAAAACGCTGTGACAGCTGAACATCGAGCTCACGGACCTCGCCCGCCGCCAGCGTCAGCTCGAGCCGCACGGGCTCGCCCAGGAAGCCCACGCCGCGCTCGACGCTCAGCGTGTAGCGCCCCGAGGGCAGCTCCAGCTCGACGCGGCCCGGCTCGAGCGCGGGCGTGTACGCCACCCTCACGGGCGCCCCTTGAGCGTCCAGCGCTTGGACGAGCGCGTCGGCGGGCTCCCCGTCGAGCGACACGAGCACCACCACCCGGGCCGGGGCGGTGGCCCCCGCTCCCACGTCGGAGCCCACGGCCCCAAACGCAAACAACCCTAGCCCGAGCGCGAGGACGCTCAGCCCCGCGCGCCGCGCGAGCGTCCCGAGCCTGCGTCCGTCTCTATCGGCCTCCAAAGCGCGTTCGACACCTCCAAGGCGCTACGCCGCCGCGGTCACCAGCTCGCGCTCCGGCTCCTCGTCCCCGTCGCCATCGCCCTTGCCGTCGCGGCGCCGCTCGGGACGGCGATCGCCGAGGGGCCAGCGCCCGCGCGGCAGCTCGACGATCTGGACCCGCTTGGGCTGAAAGCGCGCCTTGAACACCTCGACGGCCGCCTCGGGGACGGTCTTCTCGCCGCAGGTGTAGACGTCGAGGCTGAAGTATCGCTCCTCCGGCCAGGTGTGCACGGCGATGTGCGACTCGGCGATGACGGCCACGCCGCTGGCCCCGTGCGGCGAGAACGGGTGGACGACCAGCTCGACGAGGGTGGCGCGGCTGCGGACCACCGCCTCGCGCAGCGCGGCCTCGATCTCCTCGACCGAGTTCAGTCGGTCGTTGCACTCCCACGCGTCCATGATGATGTGCTTGCCATACGTCTGCATTTTCACCTCCTCCCGTTTCACCCCTCCGACCCGGGGCCGTCGCGCCCGCGCGCGACGCGAGCCGGAGGGGGTCTCGATTTGCATCGCGTTTACGTCGTGGCCAGCTCCTCGTCCTCCAGCGCGCCCCGGTACGGCTCGTTCGGGTACGCTTGCGGCTCGACCAGCTCGAGGCGGATCTGGGTCGAGCGGTACCAGACGCTTTGGGGCGGCGACTCGATGCGGAGCCACCGCCGGGCGCGCATCGCCTCCCAATAGGGCCAGTTAAGGTACTCGTTGAAGCGATCCAGGCAGTCCGTGATGCAGGCGCCCCGCGCCGTCAGCCAGCGCTGCAGCTTGAGCCACTTCTCCGGCGACGCCTCGTGGCGCGTGAGCCCGAAGTGCCCGGCGCTCCCCCGCCCCCGCAGCGCGCAGAGCCCCCGGCTCAGGAACAGCAGGAGGCCCGGGAGGCTCTCGATCGGGTCCGTGGCGAAGGTGTCGAACGCCCCGACGAGCTCGTCGGGGAGGGGATCCCGAAGGTCGTGCCGATGGATCTCTAAAGAGGTCAGCCCCCAGCGCTCGCGGGCGCGCTCCATGAACGCGACCAGCTGGGGGTCAAGCTCTAAGACGACGATCCGGCGGGCGGAGCCCTCCAGCGCGGCGGCCAGGCCCAGCAGGTCGTCGTCGCCCAAAACGATGAGACGCTTGCCCGCGAGGTCCCCGCGGCGCCGCATGAGCGCCAGGCGCGCGATCGTCGTCTCGGGGGTGACGTAGCCCTGATCGTACGCCTGCTGGGGCTCCGGCCGCCCCCGAACGACCTCGCGGAAGCGCTTAAGCAGCCCCTTGAAGGGCTCGGCGCCGAGGTCGAGGCCCCGGCCCCGGCAGGCCGGGCAGCGCAGCTGCCGGGGGGAGGAGGGGGCCCACCCGCGCTCTTCGACGAGCCGGAGGCCCTTCGGGGTCAGCGCCAGGCGGTCGCCGCGGCGGACGAGGAGGCCGTCGCGCTCCAGCTCCTCCAGGAGCGCGGGCAGCGCGACCAGCGGGACGTCGCACGCCCCCATGAGGGTCCACACGTCCACGTCCGCCCCCGCTCCCGCGCCCGCGTCCGGCGCGCCCCCTTCAGGGGCGGAGCCGGCGGCGTACAGGGCCGTGAGGACCCGCTCGACGTCCCGCTCCGTGACCGCAACGGCCGTCCTCTGTCGGACTCGCTCATAGAGCGTGGCTTGCGCCAACGACCCCTCCTCGTCCAGCGGACGCTTCAACGCCCACCTCGCGCGACCCGTACGCGCTTGGGATGTGGGGAACGCCCGTTTTTGGCGTAAAGCAGAGGGTTTTCAACGCCGACGCCGATCCGCGTCCCCCGGGATGACTCGACATTGTAGCGCTCGTTGCGGGACGCGTCAACCCCGCAACGCGTTGAAGGGGCCGCTCGGGCTCTGTACCATGGCTAAAGCGGCCGACGCCCATGCTCGCGTACATCGTCCGACGACTGCTGCTGCTGCCGCTCATCCTCCTCGGGGTCACGCTGCTGATCTTCGCCCTGCTCCAGCTGCTGAGCCCCTACCAGCGCCTGAGCCTCTACGTGCAGGAGGGGTCGCTGCAGCGCTACACCCCGGAGCAGCTGGAGAGGCTGATCGAGCTGCACGGGCTGCGGGACCCGATCTGGGTGCAGTACGCCCGCTGGCTGGGGAACGTGGTGCGTGGGGACCTCGGCTGGTCGGAGACGGACAGCCGCCCGGTCGCGGAGGCCCTGCTCAGCCGCCTGCCCGCCACCGCCGAGCTGGCCCTGTTGGCGATCCTCCCGCTGGTGCTCGTCGGGATCTCGCTGGGGATCCTGGCAGCCGTGCACCACAACCGGGCGCTCGACCACCTGACGCGCGTCTTCTCGATCCTGGGGTACGCCTTCCCCACCTTCGTGTTCGGGCTCCTCGGGCTGATGATCTTCTACGGGAAGCTCGGCTGGTTCCCGCCGGGGCGGCTCTCCGAGTGGGCCAACCAGGTCGTCCACTCCCCGGAGTTCGTGCGCTACACGGGCCTCAACACGCTGGACGCGCTGCTCAACGGGCGCCTCGACGTCTTCCTCGACGCCCTGAGGCACCTGGCGCTCCCGGTGCTCACCCTCTCGTACGTGAGCTGGGCGCTCATCGTGCGGATCACCCGCTCCTCGATGCTCGAGGCGCTGCGCCAGGAGTACGTGACGGTCGCGCGGGCCAAGGGGCAGCGCGAGGTCCGGGTCGTGCTGAAGCACGCGGCCCGCAACGCGCTCATCCCCGTGGTCACGATCTCGGGGCTGGTGTTCGCGGGCTGGCTCAGCGGGGTCGTGATCACGGAGACGATCTTCAACTATCGGGGGCTGGGCCAGTTCGTGGCCGACGCGGCGATCGCGCTCGACATCCCGTCCGTGTTGGGGTTCGCGCTGTTCGCGGCCACGGTCCTCGTCGTGATGAACCTGCTCGTCGACGTGCTCTACGCCCTCATCGACCCCCGGGTGCGGCTCGAGTGACCCGAGCCTTGGACGATGCTGAGGCGACTGCTGCGCAACCCGCTGTCGCTCACGGGCCTGGTGATCCTGGCGGGCTTCGGGCTGGTGGCGCTCCTGGCCCCGCTGCTCGCCCCGCCCGAGCGCCCCTGCCGTCCGACGGCGGCCTACTGGGTGCCCGGGTGGGCCCTGCGCACCCTGGGCGTGGAGGTCGGCCCCTGCCGCCCCTACCGCATGCCCCGGGACGGCTTCTCGGCCGTCCCCAAG
>WFPR01000029.1 GCA_015487455.1 Candidatus Bipolaricaulota bacterium | reverse complement strand
GCGCTGGGGCGGGGGGAGGGCGTGCTGGCGCAGGCCGTCGCGCTCCTCGCCAAGGCGCGCTAGACGGGCTATAATCGCTGCGCGCACCGCCTGAAAGCTGCACGGATCTCAAGCTTGAAGCTTGCAAGAAGAACAAGACAAGGAGGGGATCGCATGGCCTTGCAGATCGGCGCGCAGGCTCCGGCGTTCTCGCTCAGGGGCGTGGACGACAAGACCCACTCGCTGGACGAGCTGAAGGGCGAGAAGGGCACCGCGGTGATCTTCAGCTGCAACCACTGCCCCTACGTCAAGGCGTACGAGGATCGCATCATCGAGCTGGCCAAGGCATATCAGCCCAAGGGCATCGCGTTCGTGCTCATCAACGCGAACGACCCCGTCAAATATCCAGAAGACAGCTTCGAGAACATGAAGAAGCGCGCCCAGGAGAAGGGCTACCCGTTCCCGTATCTGTGGGACGAGACCCAAGAGGTCGCGAAGGCGTACGGGGCGGAGCGCACGCCCGAAGTGTTTTTGTTCGACGGAGAGCTGAAGCTCCGCTACCACGGGACGATCGACGACAACTGGGAGGACCCCGCGAAGGTCACGAAGCGCTACCTGAGGGACGCGCTGGAGGCGCTGCTGGCGGGCCGCGAGCCCGAGGTGCAAGAGACGCAGCCCGTGGGCTGCACGATCAAGTGGAAGTAAGTAGGGTCGGAAGCTACCGAATCAGTCCAAGCCGCCTAGGGTCGTCCTCAGGGAGGCTTCCCTGCTGCTCTAGCAGCACTTCGAGATACGCTTGAGCCGCTTCGCGAAGGTTCTGTAAGGCTTCCTCCTTGGTGTGCCCCCAAGCGGAGCAGCCGGGCAAAAGTGGGATGGACGCCGCCCAGCGTCCGTCCTCGTCTTGCTCTAGCTCCACGGGGAAGACGTACGTTCTCATGGCCTTTATACCCTATGGTCAGTGGAGGGCCTTCGTCAAGCCGACGACTCCTCACTTGCCTGTCGGATCTCCGCGATTGTTCGCTTGAGCACGGCCAAGAAGGCGTCGTAGCGCTCCCCGATCTCGCTCAAGTGGAGCATTCTGGAGAGTAGCTCCGGCCTGTCGGGCTTCGGGGTGCAGTTGGGGAAGAACTGCGCGACGCGCTGTACATAGCGGTGTGCGATCTCAGGGGGAAGCCCCGCCCGCTTGAGCTGCTCGGGGAGCCAAGCCGTTTCCATACGGCCGTTTGTGTAGACCACGAACAGCGTCAGGAGCCGCCCCGTTCGCTCCTCTGGCAGCCGCACGGAGAACGAGCTGGAGCGCCACTGGGCAAGGCACCCTAAGCCTTGGACGTCCTCCAACAGCCTTTGCGCAATCCGGCCCACGTCGTCGCCCTCCTGCTGTCGCAGCCGTTCGAAGAAGTCCTCCTCGCTGAGGGTTACGCGCTTGCCCTTCCCCTCCGGCTCCTCCTCCAAGTCTACGCGGACATCTCGGATCTCCCTGGCCTCCACGCGCACGACGGCCCGGACGACCTCCCGCGTGCGGGCCACCACCATCGGCAGCACGAGCCACTCCCCGCGCTCCGGCACCTCGTAGACGCGCAGCTCCACCAGCCCCAGCGTGAAGTGCAGCTGCGGCGCCCGGCTCAGGAACCGCGTCAACGACTCGATCTCCTCCCGAATGCCGTCCCCTACGAGCAACAGCAGGAACTTTCCATCGTGCAGGTTGCGGCTGATGCGATCGACCAGTCGAGGCTCCTCGGTGCTGTCTAACGGCTCCACGGTGCGGATGACGTCGAGCACACCCCGCTCGCTCCCCTCGTACTTTCGGGTGTACGCCCGCGCGACGGCGTCGAGTTGTTCAAAGCTCCACGCGCTCAGCTCCGTCGCGTAGTCCAGAATTTGTCCCACGACCTCCCTTCGGGCTTCGGGGTTGCGCCAGAGCTTCGTCTCCACCACCGTGAGATAGCCCTGCGGGCTGATGAAGAGATGGTCGATCGCGCCCACGCGGGTCGGGACTTCCCGCCCGATCGGGAGCAAGGGGGCGAACACGGGCTCCAGCTCGTCCACGGGCAGCAGCTCGGGGTGTCGACGCAGCAGCTCCTGCAGCCAGCCTTCCTGCACCCGACGGTCCTCAAAGGCGATACGCTTCAGCGAGGAAACGGCCCATTCCTCGCGCGAGACGAGCACCGGCCTCCCCTGAACACGCTCCCCTGCGATCATCTCTTGCACCCCCTCACTTCAGCGCCAGCGCTTCCTTGACTTTCTCAAGGGTCGCTTCACGTTCCCCCAACACCAGCAGCACGTCGCCCGCTTGCAGTTTCGTGTCGCCGCGGGGGACGAACGCCCGCTCCCCGCGCTCGCGGAGCACCGCCACGACCAAGGCGCCTTTGGGCAGCTCCAGCTCCCCCAGCGTGCGGCCCACGGCCCCGGCGTCGGGGGGCAGCTCGATCTCCACAAGCTGCAGCCCGCCCCGCACCACGAGCGAGAAATCGAGGCGGTCGAAGCCGTAGAGGGAAGCAAAGATCTCCGCGGCCGCGGAGATCTTTGGGGCGATAATTTTGCGGACGCCGATCTCGCGGCAGGCCGCCCGCAGCCCCACGTCGTTGAGCTTCACGACGACGTTGGGGACGCCCAGGCGGTGGCCCAGCATCGCGATCACGGTGTTGATCGCGTCGGACCCCGTCGTCGCGATCAGGGCGTCGGCCTCCGCGACGCGGGCCTTCTTGAGCAGCTCGGGGTCCGTCCCGTCGCCGTGGAGCACCAAGGCGTCCAGCTCGGCCGCCAGCTGCTCGCAGCGCCCCTCGTCCGAGTCGACGAGCACGACCTCGTGGCCGCCGCGGCGGATGAGGTTCTCGGCCAGCTCCCGCCCGATGTCCCCGACCCCGACGATCACGACCCTCATGGTGCCCTCCTCCCCTGCCGTTGGGAATTCGCGAGGTTAGGCCCTCCGGCGCCACGCGCCCGGGTGCAGCGCCACGAGCACGGGCAGGATCTCCAGCCGCCCGGCCCACATGTTCAAAATCAAGACGAGTTTAGCCCACCAGACCAGCTCCGGGGAGGCGACCCCGATGGAGAGGCCCACCGTCCCCAAGGCGGAGGCGCTCTCGAAGAGCGCTTTCTCTAGGGGGAACCCGGCCAGTCCGAGCAGCAGGGTGGAGACGGCGAGCCACCCCATGTACAGCACGAAGAAGCCCGCCACGAGCTCCAGCTCGCGATCGGGGACGGCCACGCCCTGGAGCTTCACGGGCACCTTGGCCTCCTCGGGGAGGAGGGCGCGGATCACGAGGCGATGGGCGAGCTTAAAGAGCAAGATCAAGCGGAAGAGCTTGAGCCCCCCGGCGGTGGAGCCCGCCGAGCCGCCCAGCACCATGAGCCCGATGATCCAGGGTGTGGAGCCCTCGGGCCACGTCGCGGGGTCGCTTAGCTGGAAGCCCGCCGTGGTGAGGGCTGAGGTCGCGTGAAAGACGCTGGCGGGCAGCTCGCCCACCCGCCAGCCCGCCACCCCCCAGAGGGCGAGCGCGCCCGCGGCCGCGACGAGGAGCAGCGCGCGGAGCTGCACGTCGCTCAACACCGGCCCGAGCCCCTCCCGCCGAACCCGGTGGTACAGCGGGAAGTTCACCGCGCCCAGCAGCATGAGGAGCGCGACGGCCCAGGCGACGAACGGCCGCTGCGAGAAGTGCCCGACGCTCTCGGCGTAGGGCGAGAAGCCGCCCGTCGAGAGCGTCGCGAGGGCGTGGAGCAGGGCGTCCCAGGGCGCCATCCCTACGGCGACGTACGCCAAAAAGCCCAGCGCGGTGAGCGCGCCGTAGACGCCCAGCACGACGCGGGCGGTCGCGACCACGCTGCCCGCTAGGTTCTCCTGCCCGTACTCCGACGCGTAGAGCCGGAAGGCCGCCGGGCCCGATCGCAGCAGCACGGCCAGCGACAGCACCACGATCCCCGCGCCCCCGATCCACTGCGCGTACGCCCGGAAGAACGCCAGGCTGCGGGGCAGCCCGTCCCCGCCCAACTCGAGGACGCTGAGGCCCGTGGTCGTGAAGCCCGACATCGACTCGAAAAAAGCGTTCAGAAACGTCGTCTCCGCGAGGAACGGCACCGCCCCCACGAGCCCGAACGCGGGGTAGGCCAGGGCCGTGACGACGAAAGCCTCCCTGAGCTCCAGCGGCGGCAGGGCGCGGCCCCGCGCTCGCGCCGTCCCCAAGCGCCCCAGGAGCAGCGCGCCCACGGCCGCCGCCCCGAAGAGGGCCGCCTGCGCAAGCTCCCCGAACAGCAGCGCCACGAGCAGGGGGACGAGCAGCAGGGCGCCCAAGAGCTGCAGCACGATGCCGAGGTACGCCCCGACGGCCCGAAGGTCCAGGGGCGCGACGTGGCGGACGAGGTGCATCGCGGGCTGTCGAGCCTTGGGCTATTGGGGCAAGTGATAATCCCGGAGGTCGCCCCAGAGCGTCTGCAGGTAGCTGATCTGGCCCCAGTGGTAGGCGATGTGGGTGCCGGGGGCCGTGAGCAGCCGGCGCAGCTTCCAGGACTCGCCCCAGGGCAGCGTTCGGTCGGCCTCGAGCTGCTCGTCGGGGACGGCCTGGATCGCCTGCGCGACGGCCTCCCCGCTGGCCCGCAGGGCCTCGAGCGCTCGCTCGTAGCTCTCATGGC
>WFPR01000028.1 GCA_015487455.1 Candidatus Bipolaricaulota bacterium | reverse complement strand
TCTTCCGCGGGCGGGAGGCGTTCCGCCTGGGGATCCTGATCACGCGCATGTTCCCGACGGCCCTGCTGGCCGTCCCGCTCATCGTGCTCTACTATCGCCTGGGGATCTACGACACGCTCGTGGGCGTCGCGTTCATCCACGCGGCGATGGCGCTGCCCTTCGCCGTGCTGATCACGACGAGCATCTTCGTGGGCGTCTCGAAGGAGCTGGAGGAGGCGGCGATGACCCTGGGGTGCGGTCGGCTGGGGGCCTTCGCCCGGATCACGCTGCCGCTGGCGCTCCCGGGCCTGGCCGCCGCGGCCATGTTCACGTTCGTCATCTCGTGGAACGAGGTCTTCGCGGCTGCCGTCCTGACGACGGAGAACCGCACCCTGCCCGCCCAGGTGCTGGCGAGCTTAAGGGCCTCGCCGCCGTACTTCCGGGTGGCCGGGGGCTTCTTCATGACGATCCCGGCGCTCGTGTTCATCTTCCTGATCCGTCGCTACCTCATCCAGATGTGGGGCGGAGCCCCCGCCGAGCGCTGAGATGCGCTGAGATCTTGAGCAGGGAAGGACGATGGCTGAAATTCGCTTAGAGGGCGTCTGGAAGGTCTTCGGGAGGGTGGTCGCCGTCCGGGACGTGACCCTCACGATCGAGGACGGCGAGTTCCTGGTGCTGTTGGGGCCGTCGGGCTGCGGCAAGACCACCACCTTGCGCTGCATCGCGGGGCTGGAGCGCGTCGACGCGGGGCGGATCTTCATCGGGGATCGCGACGTGACGGACCTCCCCCCGGGGAAGCGCGGCATCGGGATGGTCTTCCAGTCGTATGCGGTCTTTCCGCACATGACCGTCTTCGACAACATCGCCTTCGGGCTCAAGATGAAGCGCGTCCCCCGCGCCGAGATCCGCAGGCGCGTCCAGAACGTCGCGGAGCTGCTGCACATCGAGGAGCTGTTGGGGCGCTACCCGGCGCAGCTGTCGGGCGGCCAGCGGCAGCGGGTGGCCGTCGCCCGCGCCATCGTGCTGGAGCCCGAGGTGCTCCTGATGGACGAGCCCTTGAGCAACCTCGACGCGCTGATCCGCCTCCAGGTGCGCGCGGAGCTCAAGCGCCTCCACCGGCAGATCGGGTCCACGACCGTCTACGTCACGCACGACCAGGTCGAGGCGTTGAGCTTGGGGGACCGCATCGCGGTCATGAAGGACGGCGAAATTGTTCAAGTAGACGACCCCACGACGGTCTACGAGGAGCCCGCCAACGTCTTCGTGGGGGGCTTCATCGGCAACCCGCCGATGAACTTCCTGCCGGGGGAGCTGCTCGCCCCGAGGAAGGACGGCTTCTTGGTGCTGAAGGTCGCCGGGCGCGAGCTCCCGCTGCCCGAGCGCCTCACCCCAAAGCTTCAGGGCTACGTCGGGAAGCCCGTGCTCATCGGCATCCGCGCCGAGCACATCCAAGTGCTGACCCAGCCCGAGGAGGGGGCGCTCCCCGCGACGGTGCTGGTGGTCGAGCCCCTGGGCTCGCACAAGCTGCTCACGGTCGAGACGGGGGGCGAGACGCTCAAGGTGCTGGCCGACCCCGATCTGGAGGTCGAGCCCAACGCGTCGATCTGGCTGCACCTCGAGCCGAGCAAGCTCCGCTTCATGGACCGGGAGACGGAGCGGGCCATCCCCCTCTAGTTTAGAGGCTTTAGTGGCGTTTGCCCTTCGCGCGCGGGGGCTTCTATAATCTCATCACCCGCGGCGCAGGGGGTGATGCCGGATGCCCGATCGAACGCTGGAGGAGATGCGCCAGCACATGCAGAAGTCGCTGCGCGTCTTCGAGGACGAGCTGAAGCGGCTGCGGACCGGCCGGGCCAGCCCGGCGATGGTCGAGGACATCCACGTCGACTACTACGGGACGAAGGCGCTGCTCAAGCACGTCGCGACCATCACCGCGCCGGAGCCCAACCTCATCGTGATCCGCCCCTACGACCGCTCCCAGATCCCCGCGATCGAGAAGGCCATTCTGGAAGCGAATCTGGGCTTCAACCCGTCGTCGGACGAGGAGGTCGTGCGGATCGTCGTGCCCAAGCTGTCGGAGGAGCGGCGCAAGGAGCTCGTCAAGGTCATCCACCAGAAGGCCGAGGAGGCCCGCATCGCCGTCCGCAACATCCGCCGCCACATGAAGGAGGAGCTGGAGCGCCAGAAGAAGGAGGGCGAGCTGAGCGAGGACGACTTCCACCGCGCCATCAAGCGCATGGACGAGATCACCCACGAGGTCATCGAGCAGATCGACGCGCTCATGAAGGAGAAGGAGAAGCAAGTGCTCGAGGTGTAGCGGGTCAGTCGGCGCCCTCCTCCTCCCGTGGCGGCCAGGTATAGCTCTCGAACTGCTTGCGCAGGGCTTTCTTGTCGAACTTGCCGACGCTCGTCTTGGGCAGCCGCTCGACGAACACCACGTCGTCGGGCAGCCACCACTTCGCGAACTTTCCGCTTAAGAACTCCAGGATTTCCCTCTTGGTGATTTGCCCCTTGAACTCGTCCTTGGGGACGACCACGGCCAGCGGGCGCTCCTGCCACTTCGGGTGGGGGATCGCGATCACGGCCGCCTCCAGCACCTTGGGGTGGGCCATGATGGCGTTCTCCAGCTCGACGCTCGAGATCCACTCCCCGCCGCTTTTTACGAGATCCTTGGTGCGGTCGACGATCCGGATGTAGCCCTCCGGGTCGATCGTCACGACGTCGCCGGTGCGGAACCAGCCCCGATCGAACGCCTCCCGGGTGCGCGGGTCGTGGTAGTACTCGCGGATGATCCAGGGGCCGCGGACCTGCAGCTCGCCCATCGTCCGCCCGTCCCAGGGGACCTCGCGCCCCTGGTCGTCGACGGCCCGCAGCTCCACGAACGGCGCCGGGATGCCCTGCTTGGCCCGCAGCTCCAGCAGCTCCTCCTCCGGGAGCGTGGCCTCCAGATGGCTCTTGGGCCGGGAGACGGTGCCCAAGGGGCTCATCTCGGTCATGCCCCACGCCTGCACGACCTGGAGCCCGAAGTCCCGCTCGAAGCCCTCGATCAGGCTCTTGGGGACGGCCGAGCCTCCAACAATAATCCCTCTCAGGCTCGAGAGGTCGTAGCGCTCCGTCTTGAGCAGCTCGTACAGCCCGATCCAGATCGTGGGCACCCCGGCGGTGATCGTGACGCGCTCCTGCTGGATGAGCGCCGCGACGTCCCGCGGGTGGAGGAACGGCCCCGGGTGCACCTGCTTGGCGCCGACGAGCGTGGCCGCGAACGGCAGCCCCCACGCGTTCACGTGGAACATCGGCACGATGGGCATCACGACGTCCCGCTCCGAGAGCCCGAGGCAGTCGGGCAGGCACTCCACCAGCGTGTGGACCACCAGCGCCTTGTGGGAGTAGAGGCAGCCCTTGGGGTTCCCCGTCGTCCCCGAGGTGTAGCACATGATGGCCGCGTCGTCCTCGTCCAGCCTGGGGAACTCGTAGGCCTCGTCCCCTTGCTCCACCAGCTCCTCGTAGCTGTAGACGGGCGCGAGCGTCGTCTCGGGGAGGGGGCCGTCGGCCATGACGACGTAGCCTTGGACGCCCTGCAGCTTGTCCTGGAGCTTCTCCAGCACGGGCAGCAGCGAGTCGTCGACGACGATGAGCTTGTCCTCGGCGTGGTTGACGATGTAGGCGATCTGGTCGGGGAAGAGGCGGATGTTGAGGGTGTGGAGCACCGCGCCCAGGCCGGGGACGGCGAAGTACAGCTCCAGATGGCGATGGTGGTTCCAGGCGAAGGTGGCCACCCGGTCGCCCGGCCGCACGCCCAGGCGCTCGAGCGCGCTGGCCAGCCGCCTCGCCCGGCGGTGGAGGTCCGCGTACGTGTAGCGGTGGGTGCCCGAGGGCAGCTGCGACACGATCTCCTTACGGGGGAAGAGCTTGGCCGCCCGCTCGAGGAAGTGGGTGAGCGTGAGCGGGTAGTCCATCATCAGGCCCTTCATCGTCGCCCTCCTCGGAGTCTGGTGGGGGGATTGTACGGGCTCCCTCGGGGACGCGTCAAAGGGAGGGGTTGACAGGACACCACTTGGGACGCTTTAATGATCCCCAAAGAGGACTCGAAAAGGAGAGAACATGCGATCCTCAAAAGACCGAACTGCCATCGTTTGGAGGGCGGCCATCATCTTGGCCCTTTGGGTCGGTTGGTTGGCCCTGGACTCCCTGAGCTGGTCTCAAGAACGCCTGGGAACCTTGAGCCCCTCCTCACTGGAGGGCCGAGGCCACCCAAAGATCCAGGGCGTGTTGGAGGGCCTGCTCCTCAAGGCTCAGCGCGGGCGGAGCGTGCTGAAGAGCTTTGACGCGCCTCCCCCGACTTCCCCGGCTTTTGTGCCCTTGGCCCCCTTGCTGGCCTCGTCCGGAGCGAGGGGGGCGCAAGCTCAAGCTCAAGTTCAAGTTCAAGTCGTGATCCAGGCCACCTCCCCGGAGGCCGCGGCGGGGGTGGCGGACCGCGTGCGGGCCCTCGGGGGGGCCGTGGAGCTGATCCAGGGGGCGCTCGTCCAAGCCGTGCTGGCCCCCTCGGCGGTCTACGAGCTGGCCGACGCCTCGGGCGTCGCCTTCATCCGGCTGCCGGTGCGCCCCCGCCTCCAGGCGACCCCGCAAGGGGTTCGCAGCGAGGGGGTGCCGCGGATCGGGGTGGAGGCGTGGCACGAGGCGGGGCTCGACGGGACGGGCGTCAAGGTCGGGATCGTCGACCCGGAGTTCGGGCTGTACGAGCGGCTGCTGGGGCGGGAGCTGCCGCCCGCCGAGCGGGTCGTGGCCCGTTCGTTCATCGAGCACGGCCAGATGTACGACCCCCGCGGCCCCGAGGATCGGCAGGTGCACGGCACGGCCGTGGCCGAGGTGATCACGGACATCGCCCCCGGCATCGAGCTGTACTTGGCGGCCTTCAACACCGACGTGGAGCTGAAGGCGGCCATCGCTTGGTTGATCCAGCAAGACGTCGACGTCATCAGCAGTTCGATCGGGATCGACAGCGGCTGCTTCTCCGACCCCGGGGGTGGGGTCTTCGCCCGGGACGTCAGGCGGGCGCGGGAGGCGGGCATCACGTGGGCCACGGCCGCGGGCAACGAGGCCGACGTCCACTGGGAGGGGACGTTCACCGATCCCGACGGCGACCGCCTCCACAACTTCTCGGGCGACGACGAGGGGAACACCCTCGACGTCGTGCTCCAGGAGTACGAGTACGCCGACGGGACGCGGGTGGCGACCTCCATCCTCGTCTTTGTCTACGGCTGGGAGGCGCCCTGCACGGGCGCCCCGGACGACTACGAGCTGGTCGTCTACCGCGAGCAGGACGGGCGGCTCATCCCGCTGCCGCCCTTCGACGGCGCCGTGGGCCAGGTGAGCGACTGGCTCTGGGAGCCGGGGCGGCCGATCAAGCTGCTGTTCGCCACGGAGGACTTCCCCGCACGTCAAGTCGGCCAGGTCAAGCGATACCAGGTGCAAATCCGCAAGAAGCGGGCTTCAGCCCCGGATGCCCGCCTGGACGTCATGTTCTACAGCTGCCAAGCCCTGTGTCGGCGCATCGAGTACACCGAGACGAGGGGCAGCGTCGGCCTCACGGAGCCCGCCATCCTGCCCGACGTGATCACCGTGGGGGCGGCCCATCACGCCTCGAGCTGCCCCCGCAGCCTCTGCCCCGACGGGCGGCTGCTCTTCTACTCGAGCCGGGGGCCCACCAAGGACGGGCGGGTCAAGCCGGATCTCACCGCCCCCAGCCACGTCTCGACGGTCGTGTACGGCCGCTACACGGGGGACGGGCGGGGGCAGAACCCGGGCTTTACGGGCACGAGCGCGGCGACGCCCCACGTGGCCGGGGCGGCGGCCCTGGCCGTGCAGGCGTTACGGGCGCAGCTGGGTCGGGCGCCGACGCCGGAGGAGGTCCAACGGTTTTTGGAGGAGCGGGCGGAGGACGTGGGCGAGCCGGGGAAGGACAACGACTACGGGGCCGGGCTGCTCGCGCTGGGGCCACCCCCGGAGGGCGCCGCCTCCCTTCCCCCTGAGGCTCCCAGCGAGCTCCAAGCCCAAGCCCGAGGGCCCCGCGAGATCGCGCTCAGCTGGAAGGACAACGCCGACGACGAGACGGGCTTCCGGGTCCTCCGCGACGGGGAGGCGATCGCGACCCTGCCGCCGGACACGGAGGCGTACACGGACACCGGGCTGCAGCCCAGCACCCGCTACTGCTATCGGGTGGTGGCGTTCAACGAGGCGGGGGAGTCGGCGCCCTCGAACGAGGCGTGCGCCACGACGCCGCCGGAGAACCGCCCGCCGGTCGCCGACGCCGGGCCCGATCAGACCGTCTTCGTGGGCGAGGTTGTGCAGCTGGACGGGACGGGCTCCTACGATCCGGACGGCGACCCGTTGACGTTCCGCTGGGCGTTCGTGGAGAGGCCGCAGACGAGCGGGGCGAAGTTGGACGACCCGACGAGCCCGCGGCCGACGTTTGTGGCCGACTACCCCGGCGTCTACGTGCTGGAGCTTCGGGTGGAGGACGGGCGCGGCGGCGCCGACACCGACTCCGTCACGGTCAC
>WFPR01000027.1 GCA_015487455.1 Candidatus Bipolaricaulota bacterium | reverse complement strand
GCGGACCTCAAGCGACTCAAGCTTTTAAAGCCTTAAAGAGCCCTGAACGTCTTCATTCAGCCGCCGGGCCTCGGCTCCTCCACCAGCTCGACGAGCACGCCGTGGAAGCCCCTCGGGTGCACGAAGGCGACCCTGTGCCCGCGGAAGCCCTCCCGGGGCGCTTCGTCCACCAGCGGGACGCCCTGAGCCTTAAGCTCTTTCAGCTTGCTTTCAATGCTGGGCACGGCAAAGGCGACGTGGTGGAGCCCCTCGCCCCGCTTCTCTAGAAAGCTCCGGACGGGGCCGTCGCCCAGCGGCTGGAGCAGCTCGAGCGCGGGGGCCTCGGCCTCGACCTCAGGGCTGTGCTTGGGCTCCAGCCAGCTGATCGCCACCCCGAACGCCTCGGCGAAGCCGCGGGCCGTCTCCCGAAAGCCCAGCAGCCGGAAGCGCTCGACGGCCTCCTCCAGCTCCCGCACCACGATCCCGACATGATGGAGCTTCATGGCGGTCAAAACGTCACCGGCTCCCGATAGACGCCGAACTCCTCGCGGAAGACGTCGCAGATCTCGCCCACGGTCGCGTACGCCTTGACGGCCTCCAAAATATAGGGCATCAGGTTCTCGTCCCCGCGGGCCGCCGCCCGCAGCCGCTCGAGCGCTTCTTGCACTTTCTTGGCGTCCCTCCGCCGTCGGAGGGCGTTCAGCCGCTCGATCTGTTTCTGCCGCACCTCCGGCGGGACCTTGAGCACTCGGAGCTTGGCCTTGTCCTCGCGTTCCTCGTCGTCCTCGTCGGAGCGAAAGACGTTCACCCCCACGACGAGCCGCTCGCCCCGCTCCACCTCCCGTTGCTTGCGGTAGGCGCTCTCCTCGATCTCCCGCTGCACGAAGCCCGTCTCAATCGCCTTGAGCATCCCGCCCATCGCGTCGATCCGCTCGATGTACTCGAGGGCGCGGGCCTCCAGCTCGTCCGTCAGCGCCTCGATCGCGTACGCGCCGCCGACGGGGTCGATCGTGTCGGGCACGCCCGATTCTTCAGCGATGATCTGCTGGGTGCGCAGGGCGAGCAGCGCGGACTCCTCCGTCGGCAGCGCCAGCGCCTCGTCGTAGGCGTTCGTGTGGAGCGACTGGGTCCCGCCCAGGACGGCCGCCAACGCCTGCAGCGCTGTGCGAATCACGTTGTTCAAGGGCTGCTGGGCCGTGAGCGAGGAGCCAGCCGTCTGCGTGTGGAAGCGCAGGGCACAGCTCCGCGGGTCCTTGGCGCCGAAGCGCTCCTTCATGATCTTGGCCCAGAGCCGCCGGGCCGCCCGGAACTTCGCGACCTCCTCCAGAAAGTTTCGGTCGCACGAGAAGAAGAACGACAGCCGGGGCGCGAACTCGTCAACGCTCAGGCCGCGCTCCAGCGTCGCCTCGACGTAGCAGATCGCGTTGGCCAGCGTGAACGCGATCTCCTGGACGGCCGTCGCGCCCGCCTCCCGCATGTGGTAGCCCGAGATCGAGATCGGGTTCCAACGGGGCATGCGCTTGGCGCAATAGACGATGAGGTCCGTGGCCAAGCGCATCGAGAACGCCGGTGGGAAGATGTACGTCTTCCGAGCGATGAACTCCTTCAAGACGTCGTTCTGGGTGGTGCCCGCGAGCCTCGCGGGCGGGACGCCCTGCCGCTCCCCCACGGCGATGTACATCGCCAGCAGCACGGCCGCGGGCGAGTTGATCGTCATCGACGTCGAAATCCTTCCGAGGGGGATGCCCGAAAACAGCCGCTCCATATCTTCCAAAGAGCAGATCGAGACGCCCGCCTTGCCCACCTCGCCCTCGGCCAAGGGGTGATCGGCGTCGTAGCCCATCTGCGTCGGCAGGTCGAACGCGACGCTCAGGCCCATCTGCCCCTGCTCGATTAAGTAGCGATAGCGCTTGTTCGTCTCCTCGGCGGTGCCGTAGCCCGCGTACTGGCGCATCGTCCAGAGGCGGCCCCGATACATCGTGGGATAGACCCCGCGGGTGAAGGGGGACTCGCCGGGGTAGCCCAGCCTCTCCTCGTAGCGCCAGCCCCGACTTTCCAAATCTTGAGGCGTGTAGAAGGGCTTCAGCTCAATTCCAGAGTCCGTGACGAAGCGCGCCTGGCGCTCCTCGTGCCCTTTAGGCTGACTCGTGCTCATGGCGGATCACGCAGAGCCGCTGGTCCTTGCGCACCTCCTGGCCCTCTCGCACGTCCACGCCCTCGACGATCCCGTCGCAGGGCGCCCGGATCTCGTTCTCCATCTTCATGGCCGACAGCACCATCAAGCCGTCGCCCGCCCGCACGCGCGCCCCCGGCTCGACCGCCACCTTCACCACCAGCCCCGGCATGAACGCCCGGACCTCCTCGACGGCCGCCCCCTGAGCGCCCTTCGCCCGCCGAAAGCGCTCCCGCAGCGCCCGGACGTGGGCGGGCTCCACCTCCACCCGCAGCGCGCGCCCTCGCCACCCCACGGTGTAGCCCGTCCCGTGGCCCGAAAGCCACAGCGGGACGACTCGATCCCCAAAGCGCAGCAGACAGCGCCCCCGCCCGCCTTCGACCAGCTCAACGGGGATGTTCTCGTCCGAGCCCGGGACGCGGGCGGACGTCCGCCCGCCCTCGCGCACCAGCTCGACTTCGATCGTCTCCCCGGCCACCGAGACGGCGTACTTCATAGCGATGGCGGAGCCCACTTCCAGAGCGCCTCCTGCGCCCGATCCGAGGTCGCGAGCCTCCTCCGCAGATCGCTCAGCTGCCGCTCGCGCTTGAGGGCCGCGGCGACGGCCAGGAGCGCCCGCTCCTCCCCCGAGAGCCCCCTCGGCTTCAGCGTTCGCACGAAGTCTGTGGTGTAGTCCCCCGAGCGGAAGCGCTCGTCCTCCAGCGCGTCGAGGTGGAAGCCCACGGTGGTCGCCACGCCCACGACCAGCGTCTCCTCGAGGGCCTGGCGGGCGCGGGCCAGCGCCTCCTCCCGCGAGGCCCCCCAGACGATCAGCTTGGCCAGCAGCGGGTCGTAGTAGGGCGGGACGTCGTCGCCGCGCTCGACGCCCGCGTCCACGCGCACCCCCGGCCCCGCGGGCCAGACCAGCTCCTCAATGCGCCCTGACGACGGCAGGAAGCCCCGCTCGGGGTCCTCCGCGTAGACGCGGAACTCGATCGCCGCGCCCCGGGGGCGCACGTCGCGCTGCGAGAAGCTCAGGGGCTCGCCCCGCGCGATCCGCAGCTGCCAGGTCACCAGATCGACCCCCGTGGTCATCTCCGTTATGGGGTGCTCGACTTGAATTCGCGCGTTGACCTCCAGGAAGTAGAACGCCTCGCGCTCGACGTCGTACAGGAACTCAACCGTCCCGGCGTTGCGATAGCCCACGGCCTCGGCGATCGCCACCGCCGCCTCGCCCAGCGCCTCCCGCTGCCGTGGGGGAAGTCGCGGGGCGGGCGCCTCCTCGATCAGCTTCTGGTAGCGCCGCTGGACGGAGCACTCCCGCTCGTACAGGTGGACGACGTGGCCGTGGTGGTCGGCCAGAACTTGCACCTCGATGTGCTTCGCCCTGGGGACGTAGCGCTCTAAATAAATCGAAGGGTCGCCGAACGCCTGCTCGACCTCCGAGACGGCCCGCTCGAAGGCGCCCTTCAGCTCCGCCTCGCTCTGGACGAGGCGCATCCCCTTGCCGCCGCCCCCGGCGGCGGCCTTCAGCAGCAGGGGGTAGCCCACCTCCCGGGCGGCTTTCAAGGCCTCGTCGAGGGTGCGAACGGGCTCGAGCGTGCCGGGCGCGGTGGGGACGCCCTGCTTGCGGGCCGTCCGGCGGGCGGCGAGCTTGTCGCCCACGAGGGCCATCGCCTCCGGCGGCGGCCCGACCCAGACGAGCCCCGCCTCCTCGACCCGCCGCGCGAACTCGAAGTTCTCGGCTAAAAAGCCGTAGCCCGGGTGGACGGCCTCGCAGCCCGCCCGCCGCGCGACCTCGATGAGCCTCTCGGCGTTCAGGTAGCTCTCGGCGGGGGGCGCGGGCCCCACACGATGGGCCTCGTCGGCCAGCCGGACGTGCAGCGCGTCGCGATCCGCGTCGGAGTAGACGGCCACGGCCTTGAGCCCCAGCGCGTGGCACGCGCGAACGATCCGCACGGCGATCTCGCCGCGGTTCGCGATCAGGACTTTTGAGATTTGAGCAAGCTTTACCGTAGACACCGCAGGAACTCGTCCTCAGAGAGCCTTGCTTCCCGCAAAATCTTCTTGAGCAGGCCGCGGTCGAGGTCCTCCCCGGCGTGCACTGGAACGGTTACAGCCCGCCCGTCCTTATGCTTGAGACGGACGTGACTCCCCTTCTGTCGCACCACTTGAAATCCCGCCTTCTCCAAAGCCCGAATGACCTCATGCCCTTTGAGGATCGGCAAGCGCGGGTTCATACGGTGACCTTTTGAATGCCGATGAACCTAGCGTTCTCCGCGTGCTCGGCCCGCACTTCCTCGTCCTCCAAGCAAAGCTGGATCGCTTCTTTGACACGTTTCATCAGCTCATCCAAGCTTTTGGCTTGCGTGTAGCAGCCTTTTAGCTGGGGCACCTCGGCGATCAAGTAGCCGTCCTCCCCTTCCTCGATGATCACGTAGAACTCGCGTTTTCCGGCCATTTCGACCTCCTGCGGCCTCATCGTAACAATTCGGGCCGGAGCCCCTCAAGCGGCCGCCCGAAGGGGTCGCCGCAGCCCCGGCAGCGCCAACAGCGCGGGGAGCAACCCCAGCGCCATCACCGCCACGCCGCTCAGCTGGAAGTACGCGCTCCCCGAGGTGAGCAGCGGCAGCCCCCCGAGGATCGCGTTGATCGCGTAGTGCGCCACCAACACCGTCCAGAGGTCGTAGCGCACGAAGCAGTAGCCGAACGCCAGCCCGACGAGCGAGACCTCAATCCCGCGCACCCAGACGGGGAAGACGGGGTACGTCGTGTGGGCGAAGCCCCAGACGATCGCCGGGAACAGCAGCGCCCCAAACAGCCCCAGGCGCGGCTTCAAGAACGGGATCGCGAAGAAGCGATAGGCGAACTCCTCGGTCGTCGCGGCCACGAACCCAATGAGCAGCGGGTACAAAAACGGCGCCACGGTGTTGAGGATGTCCGTGTAGGGCCCTTCGGCGGGCATCCAGACCCCGAACGTCCGTCGGCCTACCAAATAGAAGAGCGTGAAGTACCCCAGGGTCGCGAACGCCAGCGCGTAGCCCCGCAGCGAGGAAAGGGCCAGCTCGCGGGTGAACCGACGGCTCAGCAGGTCGTCCAGCGTTCGCACGCTGTGGGGGAAGAGGCGCCTTGCGAGGTACTCACCCGCGCCGCCGTTCAGGAGCAGCCAGACGGCGTAGATGAACACGACGACCACGCTCGCGATCAGCGTGATCCCCAGGAAGGTGGCATAGTCCAGCTCCGTCGGGTATTGGGCCTTGAGCAGGGGCCAGCCGTTGGCGATCGAGAGGAGCTGCAGGATTAAGATCACGAGGGCGATGCCCAGGGCGAACCGCCAGCGCAGCTCCCCCGCCCGGTAGGCCCTCAAGAACACGACCAAGGCGCCGACGGCCAGGGCGAGCGTGAGCAGCAGCCCCACGGCCAGCGCGATCAGCGTCCCCTGGGAGCGCTCGCGGGTGTAGGCCCGCTCGAACGCCTCGGGCACCTTCAGGAAGCGCCCGAAGCCCCCGATCGTGTCGCCCTGCACCCGCACCCAGAGGCGCAGCTCCGCCTCCCCCGCCTCGAAGCCCTTGAGCCTCCAGGCGAAGTGGTGATCGGTGCGGGCCTTGCGCCTCTCGCTGCTGGCCTCCACGGGCTCGTAGCGCTGAAGGTCGACGCCCCGCTCGGCCAAGAACGCCTCCGCCAGCGCGCGGGCCTCGTCCTGGGGAAGGTCGGCGCCGGGGGCGTCCTCCGGCAGCTCGCGCGAGAAGCCCAGCAGCCGCCCGTCGGGCGCGATCCGCACGGCGTATTCCTCCTTCTGGAGGGGACGGAACGCGCGGACCCGCCAGAAGTAGACGGGCACCTCCCCCCGGGCCAGCTCGCTCATCCGGGTCAGCCCGACCGTCCGCTGAAGATAGACCAAGGCCAGCTCGTCGGCGGTGAACGTCGCCGCCCAGTCGTAGCCCTCAAGCGCGAAGCCCCGTTCCCCCAACACCTCCCGGGCCTTCCGGAGGGCCTTGTCGCGCGTCACGGTCAGCTCGACGCCCGCGATCGGGAACGCCTCGTCGTAGAAGGTCAGCGCGATGGCCAGCCCGACGGCCCCCAATACGAGCCAGACGAGTCCCTCCCGCGTACGGCGCACGCGCATCGCCTCCTTTCGCTCGTTCCCTTGGACTTCCCCCCCTCCCTCACTGCCGGAAGAGCACCCGCTCGTGCCGGAAGACGCGGACGGCCAGCCCTCAGGCCACGAGCGCGTACAGCAGCGTGCTCCCGAGGATGAGCGGCAGGGCCCCGCCGGGGAGCGGGCCGATGAGCAGCTCGCGCATCGCCCACGCGACGTTGTAGAGGGGGATCAGCCGCCCCAGCGCGCCGGGCTCGCCGAACTGGGCGGCCAGCACGGGGAGCAGCACCGCAATGGTGAGCCAACCGACGTAGCTCTGGGCCTCGCGGAAGTTGCGCGCCCAGGCGTAGAGGGCCACGTTGGCGGCGCTCATGAGCGCGGCCAGCGCGACGCTCAGCCCGATCAGCCAGGCCGTCCGCTCGGGGCCGGGCGCCAGCCGGAACTCCTCGATCAGCCCCTCGGCCCCCTCGAAGGGGAGCGCCCGGGCCAGGGGCGGGATGAGCAACAAGCTGAGCGCGACCAGCAGCAGCGACAGGCACGTCACGGTGAAGGTCGCCAGGATCTTGCCCCCGACGAGCGCGCCCCGCGGGACGGGCGTCGCCAGCAGCATCTCCAGCGTCCCCCGCTCCTTCTCCCCCGCCGTCGCGTCGATGGCCAGATACGCGCCGCCGATCGCGGCGTAGAGCACCAGCAAGTAGACCAGCAGGAACACGCCCGTCCCGCCTCCGCCGCCCGCCTCCACCCGCTCGGTCCGGATCGCGAAGGGCTCCAGCGTCTCGGGCGGGAGGCCCGCCCGCTGCAGGCGCTGACGCACCCACCCGTCCCGATAGGCCCTGAGGACGCTTTGCACCTTGTTGGCCGCGATCTGGGAGGCCGTCCGGGCCGGGACGTGCCGGACGACGACGGCCCCCGCGGGCCGCCCGGCCTGCAGGGCCGCCTCGAAGCCCTCCGGGACGACGACGAGAGCTTCAAGGCGCCCCTCCCTGAGCGCCGCCTCCGGGTCGTCGGCCTCCGGGTCGAGGGGCACGAGCCGCAGGGCCTGCGCCTCGAGCAAGGCGACGAGCTGAGGGGCGTCGTCGGCCCCCAGCACCGCGATGGGCTGGGCGCGCTCGGCCTCCCGCTCGGCCTGCGACGCCGCCAAGTACGCGATCCCCACGAAGAGCAGCGGCAGGATCAGCAGCGGCGCGATCACGTTGATGAGCACCGTCCGCACGTCCCGCAGGTGCTCCAGCAGCTCCTTGAGCCAGACGCCGAGCATCAGAGCCCCACCTCCTGCTGGGCCTCCTCGACGAGCCGGACGAAGATCTCCTCCAAGCCCCGGGCGCCCGAGGCGGCGCGCAGCTCCTCCATGGTGCCGACGGCCAGGATCCGCCCCTGATGCATGACGGCGATCCGGTCGCAGAGCGCCTCGGCCTCGTGCATCAGATGAGTCGAGAACACGATCGCCCGCCCGGGGCCCTTGCAGCGGGCGATGAAGCGGCGCACCTGGCGGGCGGCCAGGACGTCGAGCCCCGAGGTCGGCTCGTCCAGGATCAAGACGGGCGGCTCGTGGATCAGCGCGGCGGCCAGCGCCACCTTCTGCCTCATGCCCTTGGAGAGCCGTCCGGCCCGCTTGTCCCCGTAGTCGATCTCCAGCGCGTCAAAGAGCTTGCGCAGGCGCTCCTCGATCGCGCCGGACGGGAGCCCGTGCAGCCGGGCGAAGTAGCGGACGTTCTCCGCGGCCGTCAGGCGGTCGTAGAGCCCGGCCCGCTCGGGGAGCACCCCCAGCTGGGCCCGCACCTTTTGGGGCTCGCGGACCACGCTGTAGCCGTTGACGAGCGCGTCCCCCGCCGTCGGGCGCAGCAGCGTCGCCAGCACGCGGAGCGTGGTCGTCTTGCCCGCGCCGTTCGGCCCCAACAGCCCGAAGATCTCCCCCGCCCGCACCTCGAACGAGACGCCGCCCACGGCCCACGCCCCGTCGAAGCGCTTGCGCAGGTCCCGAACCTCGATCCGAGGGGTCGTCTCCCCACTCCCCATCTCGCCTCCACCACCTCTTCCTCCTCTTCCTCTCCGGCCCTCGCCGCGCGTGGGTGATTGTACGCCCTCCCGTCCCGAAGGCCCGCGACCTCCCCAAGGGGACCCAGGAGGGCCCCCTTGACAGCCCCGGCCGGTTTCGTGTATATCGTATCCCCGTCATGGAAACGCCGTTTCGATCCCAGGGGACGGTGCTGGCGGTCGAGCGGGCGGCGGTGCTGCTCAAGCGCCTAGCCCAGCGCAAGCGGCCCATCGGGGTGCGGGAGCTGGCCCGCCAGACGGGGTACAGCCCCGCGACCGTCCAAAAGCTGCTCAACGCCCTCGCCGCCCAGGGGCTCGTCCACCAAGACCCCAAGACCAAGCAGTACGCCCTGGGGCTGGAGGCGTTCCGCATCGGGGTGGCGTTCCTGAGGGGGCTGGACCTCCCGAGGGTCGCGTACCCCGTGCTGGAGCGGCTCGTGGCCCAAACCCAGGAGAGCGCCTACCTCTCGCTGCTGACGCCCGACCGTCGGCGCTGCGTCTTCGTGGCCAAGGTCGAGTGCGACCACCTGCTGCGCTGGACGGCCGAGCTGGGCGCGTGGCGCCCGCTCAACTGCACCGCCGACGGGAAGGCCATCCTCGCCTGCCTGCCCGACGACCACCTGCGCTACCTCCAGGAGCACGGCGAGTTCCACAAGGTCACGAGCCGCTCGATCACGGACCCGGAGCGCTTGAAGGCGGAGATCGAGCGGGTGCGGCGGCAGGGCTACGCGACGTCCGACGAGGAATTCGCGGAGGGGGTGCGCTCGGTGGCCGCGCCGGTGCTCGACTACACCGGGGCCGTCCGGGGCGCGGTCAGCGTCGCCGGGCCGAAGCTCAGGATGCCCGACGCGCGCTGGGCCGAGCTGGGCCGGACCGTCCGCCGCGCGGGCGAGGCCCTCTCCCGCGCGCTCGGCTACGACGACCCCGAGGGCTTCTACGCCCCGAGCCCGAGCGAGGCCGACGACGGCGAAGGCGAAGGGGAAAGGGAAGGGGGGGAGGGGCCGTGACGGTCTCCCCTCCCCCCCGGGCCCAGGCTCGGGCGGGCCCCGGTCGGCCGACGGCCCTCTTCCCGAGGGTGCCCGGCCAAACGCCCCGCCTCGTCGTCCACGGCGAGGGCGTGTACCTCTACGACGAGGCGGGACGGCGCTACCTCGACGGGGCGGCGGGGGCGGCCGTCTGCGCGCTGGGGCACGGCCACCCCGAGCTGCTGCGGGCCATCGAGGGGCAGCTCCACGAGCTGGCCTACGCCCACGGGCTGACGTTCGCCACCCCGGCGCTGCTGGCGGCCGCCGAGCGGCTGGCCCGCACGGCGCCGGGGGGCGGGCCGTGGCGGGCGTACTTCGTGTCGGGCGGCTCGGAGGCCGTCGAGACGGCGCTCAAGATCGCGCGGCAGCTCGCCCTCGCCCGCGGCGAGGGGACGCGCTTCAAGGTGCTGGCGCGGCGGGTCGCGTACCACGGGGCCACGCTGGGGGCACTGGCGCTGAGCGGCCAGCCCGCCCGGCGGCGCGCCTTCGCGCCCTTGATGCCCCCGATCGCGGCCAAGGTGGCCCCGGCCTACTGCTACCGCTGCCCCTTCGGGCTGACGCCCGACCGCTGCGCCCTGGAGTGCGCCCAAGATTTAGAGCGGGCCGTTCTGGAGGAGGGCCCCGAGAACGTGCTGGCGTTCCTGGCGGAGCCCATCTCCGGGTCGAGCGCCCCCGGCGCCCACCCGCCCGACGACTACTGGCGCGTCGTGCGCGAGATCTGCGACCGACACGGGCTGCTGCTGATCGCGGACGAGGTGATGAGCGGGCT
>WFPR01000026.1 GCA_015487455.1 Candidatus Bipolaricaulota bacterium | reverse complement strand
GGGTGGAGCGGGGGCGGGCGTCGACAGCAGCAGTGGGCAGATGTTGGGCTAGGCCCCGCTCGATCTTCTCGACGAGCCCGTGGCGGACGGACTCCGCGGCCACGCGCACCGCGTTCTTGATCGCCTCGGCGTCGGAGTTGCCGTGGGCCACGATCACCACTCCCCGGACGCCCAAGAGCGGGGCGCCGCCGTAGCGGGCCGCGCTCAGCTCCCGCTTGAAGCCCTTCAGCGCCGGGATCAGGATGAAGGCGCCCAGGCGGGCGAGCCAGTCGCGCTCGATGGCCTTCTTGAGCAGCTCGACGGTCGCGGCCGCCCCGCCCTCGTACGCCTTCAGCAGCACGTTCCCCACGAAGCCGTCGCACACGACCACGTCGACGTCGCCGTGGATGATCTGATTGGCCTCGACGTTCCCCACGAAGCCGGGCTGCGCCTCCAGCAGCCGGAAAGCTTTCAAGGCCAGCTCGTTCCCCTTGCGCCGCTCGCTCCCGATGTTCAGGAGCCCGATGCGGGGCTCGGGGACGCCGAGGACCTCGCGGGCGTAGACCGCGCCCATGATCGCGAACTGCTTGAGGTTCTCGGGCTCGCAGTCGACGTTGGCCCCGACGTCGAGCACGACGACGTGGTGATCGGGCTCCTTGACGGTGGGCAGCACGGCGGCGATGCCGGGGCGGTCGATCCCGCGGATCCGCCCCAGGGTGAGCAGCGAGGCGGCCATCACCGCCCCCGTGTTGGCCGGGCTCACGAACGCGTCGGCCTGCCCCTGCTTGACGTGCTGGACGCCCCGGACGAGCGAGCTGGCCCGCTTCTTGCGGACGGCCTCCGTGGGGACGTCCTCCATGGTGACGACCTCGGGGGCGTGCAGGATCTCGACCTTGCCCCGGCGGAGGGGCTTCCGGCGCTTGGCGGGCCGCCAGCGGGGCCGGGCCAGCGCGCGCTCGATCACGACCTGATCGCCCGCGAGGACGAGTTCAACATCAAATTCAGAGGCGGCCTGCAGGCCGCCGACGATGACTTCCTCGGGCCCCCGATCGCCGCCTTGGGTGTCGAGGACGATCTTGGGGGTGCGTCCGCCTTCGCTTTTGCTCAACGGGCAAACCTCCTTCGCTCCCTGCCGCCGTCCGCCGTGTCGCGCGCCTGTCGCGCCTGTGGTGCAGGGGGGAGGGTTGGTGCCGGGGGCGGGATTCGAACCCGCACGGGGATGAAACCCCACCGCCCCCTCAAGACGGTGCGTCTGCCAGTTCCGCCACCCCGGCTCCGGCTCGCTCGGAGGCACGAGGATGGTATCGCAATCCCTCAGGCGTGTCAAGGGACGGTTCGCCCCTGTGGGAGCGCCCTTTGAGCCCCTTGCAGCGGGAGAGGCCCTCGAGTAAGATGAACCATCAGCTTCGATTTCGATCTCAAGCTCACGCCCATGCCCGTGGAGCTCCTCAGCCAGCTGCGTCGCGAGCTGGAGGCGAAGGGGTTTGGCGACGCCTGCGAGCACGTCGTCAGGCGCCTGCGCGAGGCCGTGCCCCACTACAGCTGGGTGGGCATCTACCTCCTGGACGAGGGGGGCGACGAGCTGGTGCTCGGGCCGTGGGCCGGCCCGGCGGCCACCGAGCACACCCGCATCCCCCTAGGGCGGGGCCTCTGCGGGCTGGCCGCCCGCGAGCGGCGCACCGTCGTCGTCGACGACGTGAGCCGGGACCCGAGATACCTGGCCTGCTTCCCCAGCACGCGCTCCGAGATCGTCGTGCCCATCCTCACGCGCGAGGGGCGGGTGCTGGGCGAGATCGACATTGACAGCGACGAGCGGGCCGCCTTCGGCCCCCAGGATCGCGAGCTGCTCGAGGGCCTCGCCCGGACGCTGGCCGAGATCTGGGAGCGGGAACACGAGCACGAGCACGAACACGAGCGATGAGCGGGACCGAACGGACGCCGACGCAACGGAAGGATTTAAAGGATTTATACGTGCTGGACACGAGCGTCATCGTCGACGGGCGCATCGCGGAGGAGGTGCGCCAGGGGCGCTTTCAGGGGGCCACGTTCGTGGTGCCCGAGGCCGTCATGGCCGAGCTGGAGGCGCAAGCGGAGCGGGGCCAGGAGACGGGCTTCGCGGGGCTGAACGAGCTGAAGGCCCTCCAGGCGCTCAGCTGGGAGGGGGTCATCGCCCTCGAGTATCGGGGGGAGCGCCCGCGGGGCGACATTCTGCGCCTCCACCAGACGGGCGAGCTGGACTCGCTCGTGCGGCGCACGGCGGAGGAGCTGGGCGCGACGCTCATCACCAGCGACCGGGTGCAGGCGCTGGCCTGCGAGGCCCGCGGCACCCCCGTGATCTTCCTCGAGAGCCCGGCCGCCTACGACCTCTCGGCGCTGCGCATCATGCGCTACTTCGACGACCGGACGATGTCGGTGCACCTGAGGGCGCACACCGCGCCGAAGGCCAAGAAGGGCGCGCCGGGTGAGATGCGGATCGTCAAGCTCAGCGACGAGCCCCTCAGCGAGCGGGAGATCGAGCTGATGGCCCGCGAGATCGTCGAGGCCGCCGAGCAGCACCCCGAGGGCTTCATCGAGATGGACGCCGGCGGCTCCACCGTGGTGCAGCTGAAGAACTTGCGCATCGCCATCGCCCGCCCGCCCTTCTCCGACGCGTTGGAGATCACCGTCGTGCGCCCCGTGGCCAAGACGAGGCTCGACGACTACGCCTACGCGGATCTGCTTAAGGAGCGCCTGAGTCAGCGCCATCGCGGGGTGCTGGTCTCGGGGGCGCCCGGCGCGGGGAAGTCGACGTTCGTGCAGGCGATCGCGGACTATCTCCAAGAGGCGGGCTGGGTCATCAAGACGATGGAGAAGCCCCGCGACCTCGACGTCAGCGACGAGATCACCCAGTACACGGCGCTCGAGGGCGACATGGCCAACACGGCCGACGTGCTGCTGCTGGTCCGCCCCGACTACACGATCTTCGACGAGATGCGTCGAACGGAGGACTTTCAGGTCTTCGCGGACATGCGGCTGGCGGGCGTCGGGATGATCGGGGTGGTCCACGCCACCCGGGGGATCGACGCGCTCCAGCGGCTGATCGGGCGGGTGGAGCTGGGGATGATCCCCCAGGTCGTCGACACCGTCGTGTTCATCGACGAGGGGGACGTGCGCCAGATCTACGAGGTCGAGTTCACCGTGAAGGTCCCGACGGGGATGGGCGACACGGACCTGGCCCGGCCCGTGATCGAGGTGCGCGACTACGAGAGCAAGCAACTGGCGTACGAGATCTACAGCTTCGGCGAGCAGGTCGTGGTGATGCCGATCGGCGAGGTCGTGGCCGAGAAGCCCGTCTGGCGGCTGGCCGAGCGGACGCTGGAGCGCGAGCTGAGCCGGTTGATCAAGGCGCCCGTCTCGGTGCGGATCGTCTCGGACGACCGGGCCCACCTCTACGTCGACGAGGAGCTGATCGCCCAGGTCGTCGGGCGGGGCGGCGAGCGGGTCCGCGAGCTGGAGCGGCGCTTCGGGCTGGGCTTCGACGTCCGCTCGTTCGACGAGCTGGACCTGACCGCCGGGCGGGACCTCGACGTCACCGTCACCGACCGCCACGTCATCCTGGACCTCGACCCCAACTTGAGGGGCAAGACGATCGAGATCTTGGTGGACGGCGAGCCCGTCTTCTTGGGCTCCGTCTCGCGCTCGGGGAGCATCAAGCTCCGCCGGGGGACGGAGCCCGCCGAGCGCATTCTAGAAGCCCACCAGCGGGGCAAGCCCATCCGCGCCCGCCGCGCCGGCGCCGGGGCCGCGTAGCGCAAGCTCAGTCGCAAGCAAGCGTACGCCCCTCACACCTTCCCCCGCGTTTGACTCCCCACCTGGGTGGGGGTATAACGGCGTCATTGCCCGACGCCAAAGGAGGCGAGGAGGGATGTTGGCGAGGCTCTTCGGGCACCGCTGGGAGTGGGGGCTGCTGGTCGCGCGGGTGGTGCTGGGCGTGATCTTCATCGCCCACGGGTACCAGAAGCTCTTCGTGATAGGGGTCGACAACGTCGCGGGGTTCTTCGCCCGAGTCGGGATCCCGGCGCCGGGGCTCTTCGCGTGGGTCGTGACGCTCTGGGAGCTGCTCGGCGGGCTCGCCGTGCTGGTCGGGGTGCTGACCCGCTGGGCGGCGCTGGGGCTGGCCGTCATCATGGTCGTGGCCACGCTCACCGTGAAGCTGGAGGTGGGGCTGATCGCGCCCCCCGGCCAGGGCGTGGGCTACGAGCTGGACCTGGCGCTGCTGGCCCTGGCTTTGATGCTCGTGCTGGCGGGGCCGGGGAAGCTCAGCGTGGAGGGGGACGTGCTGAAGCGGGAGCTTTGAGCGCCCCACCCTTGTCGCCGGGCTGCCGCCGGGGTAAGCTGGGGAGGGACGAGGGAGCATGGCGTTCCCCCTCAGGGAGGAATCCGGCGCATGACGCGAGCGCGCGAGGAGCGGGAGGACGAGACGACCAAGCTTCAGCCTCAGGCCCAAGCCGACCCCGCGGACCCGGACCCGACCCTCGAGCTCGAGGCGGAGGTCGAGGCCGAGGCGGAAGTGGAGGCGGAAGCGGAGGCGGAGGAGGGGCCCTCCCGGGAGGAGGACCCCGTCCAGACGTATTTGCGGGAGATCGGGCGCATCCCGCTGCTCACCCCGGAGGAGGAGAAGGAGCTGGCCCGGCGGGCCCGCGCGGGCGACGAGGAGGCCAAGGCCCAGCTGGCCGCGGCCAACCTGCGCCTGGTCGTCTCGATCGCCAAGCGCTACACGGGCCTCGGGCTCCCGCTGCTCGACCTCATTCAGGAGGGCAACGTCGGCCTGATGCGGGCGATCGAGAAGTTCGACCCCGAGAAGGGGTTCAAGTTCTCGACGTACGCGACGTGGTGGATCCGGCAGGCGATCACCCGCGCGCTCACCCAGACCTCGCGCTCCATCCGGCTGCCGGAGTCGCTGCTCCAGCGCCTGCGCAAGATCCAGGAGGCCGAGGCCGAGTGGATCCAGAAGCACGGCGAGCCGCCCACCGACGAGGAGCTGGCGGAGTATCTAGGGATGCCCGTCGAGCAGGTGCAGGAAGCGCGCCAGGCGCCGCAGTACACGCCCTCGCTCGACCAGCCCTTGGACGAGGAGGAGGACGGCGACGAGCTGGAGCAACTGATCGGCAACGGCAGCCTCCCCTCGCCCGTGCGGACGGCCCTCAAGGAGCTGCTGCGCGAGGAGCTGCGCAAGGCGCTGGAGACGCTCAGCGAGCGCGAGCGCAAGGTGCTGGAGCTGCGCTACGGCCTCGAGGACGACCAGCCCCGCACGTTGGAGGAGACGGGCAAGATCTTGGGCATCAGCCGGGAGCGGGTGCGGCAGATCCAGAACGAGGCGCTGGAGAAGCTGCGCCAGCCCAAGATCCGCCGCCGCCTGGAGAAGTTCTTGGTGCTGACCTCGGAGCCCGAGGCCGACTAACATTCGTGAAACGATGCCGCTGTACGTCATCCAGCAGCACCGGGCGCGGCGGCTCCACTGGGACCTGCGGCTGGAGCGGGACGGGGTGCTCAAGAGCTGGGCGCTCCCGAAGGAGCCGCCCCGGGCGCCCGGCGTGCGGCGCCTGGCCGTGGAGGTCGAGGACCACCCCCTGGGCTACGCGGACTTCGAGGGCGTGATCCCCGAGGGGCAGTACGGGGCCGGGGTCGTCGAGATCTGGGACCGGGGGCGCTACGAGCCCGTCAAGTGGGAGCCCGACGAGATCGTCGTCGACCTCCACGGGGAAAAGCTCAAGGGGCGCTACGTGTTGATCCGCTTCCAGCCCGAGAAGGATCCCAAGAACTGGCTCTTCTTCAAGAAGAAGCCTGAGGCGTGAGGCGTGGGGTGCGATGCGCGATGCGCGTGCACACGCTGTCGCTGCCGAACCCCTACTTCGAGAAGGACAACAACGCCTACGCGATCGAGCTGGGCGACGGCGAGCTGGCGCTCGTCGACACCGGCGTGGACCGGCCGGAGGCGTTCCGGGCCCTCGTCGAGGGCCTGGCGCGCCTCGGCTACGCGCCCCAAGCCGTGCGCTTCGTCCTCCTCACGCACAAGCACTTGGACCACTTCGGGCTGGCCCACCGGCTCAAGGCCCTGTCGGGCGCGACCGTCTACGTCCACGCGCAGGACCTCCCCGACGTCGTCGAGTTCGACGGGCGCTACCCCCGAGTCCACGATCAGTACGCAAAAAGGCTCCGGGCGTGGGGCGTGCCCGAGGCGCGGATCGAGCCCCTGCGGCGCACCCGCGACGTGTTCTTGAAGCTGGGCCGCTCCGTGCCCGCCGAGCCCCTCTACGACGGTCAAACGATCGACCTCGGGCGGGTCGAGCTGAGGGCGCTCCACACGCCGGGGCACACGATGGGCTCCGCCTGCTTCTTGCTGGGTGATCGGCTCTTCACGGGCGATCACATCCTGCCCGACTACACGCCGAACGTCGGGGCCACGGACCTCGCGGCTCAAGGCGCGCTGACGCGCTACCGCGCGTCGCTTCAAAAGCTCAAGGAGCTGGACGGCGTGCGGGCGCTGCCGGGCCACGGGCGCCCGATCCCCGACCTGAACGCCCGGATTGACGAGATCGTGCGACACCACGACGAGCGCGAGGCCAGAATCTTGCGAATTTTGAGCGACGGGCGGCCGCGGACGGTCTTCGAGATCGCCCGAGCGCTCTTCGGCGAGCTGCGGGAGCACCACGTGGTCCTGGGCTGCGGCGAGGTCTTCGCCCACCTGGAGGCGCTCGAGGCGCGCGAGGCCGTCGTCGGGCTGGAGGACGGGCGCTACGCCCGGCGTTAATCAAGCCCTCTCAAGCTTGAGGGGACGATCCGGGCCCGAAGCCGAAGCGCACCCGGGGCACCTCACGCACCCGGGAGTCCTCGATCTCGAAGTACTCCCGGGGCTCGAAGCCCAGCCACCCCGCGAGGAGGTTCGAGGGGAACATCTGCAGGCGGTTGTTGTAGTCGCGCACGTTGGCGTTGTAGAAGCGCCGGGCCGCCTGGATGCGGTCCTCCGTGTTGGCCAGCTCCTCCTGGAGCTTCAAGAAGTTCTCGTTGGCCTTAAGCTGCGGGTAGCTCTCCGCCAGCGCGAGGAGCTGCCTCAGAGCCCCGACTAGGGCGTTTTCATCTTTCGCCTGCTGGGAGGGCCGGCCCGTCGAGGCCAGGGCGCGGTTGCGCGCCTCGACCACCCGCTCGAGCGTCTCGCGCTCGTGGGCCGCGTAGCCCTTGACCGTCTCGACGAGATTAGGGATCAGGTTGTAGCGGCGCTTGAGCTCCGCCTCGACGTTCGACCACGCCTCGTCGCAGGCGTTTCGGGCGCGAACCAGCCCGTTGTAGAGGACCATCGCCCAGAGCCCGATCAGGGCCACGATCCCCAGCGCGATGTACGCGGCGTCCATGCGCTCGCTCACCCCCCTTGGCGCTTCAGCTCGTCGACGAGGTAGCGCGGCAGGCGCTCGACGACCCCACGGATCACGTCGGCCGCCTGCCCGAACTCCTCGGGCCGAAAGCGCCCCGAACGGTAGGCGATCGCCCACCCGCCGTCAAACTGCAGCGCGAAGCGCGGGCTTTGCAGTAAAAACTCCATGGTGCGCGGGTGGAGCACGTCGTAGGCGAAGCGCCTGTCGGGCGACTTCACGTAGAACTCGCGGCTGAACTCAACGGACTCGAAGTCGATGTCGTCGAAGCCTATAAATTCTGCGAGCTTGTCGAGGAAGCCCTCCGGGCGGATGAGCAGGGGCCTCATCCGCAGGGGGAGCTTTAAGATGACGGCCGAGAAGTGGTGATGGTGCGTCCGGCGGCGGCCCTTCGAGTCGTACGAGTACGTCTCGTAGTGGTAGTCGAAGCCGAGCAGCTCGTAGCCGTGCCAGGGGCCCGCGAGGCGGTTGTACGCGTAGCGCCGATGGCCCCGACGCAGGCACTCGAAGGGGAAGCGCTCGTCGATCGAGGGGTCCCGCGCGGGCGTGAACGAGAGCCCGTGGCGGGCCGCCCACTGCCGGAGCGCTTGGCGGCGCTTCTGCTCCGCGTAGTAGCCCCAGACCGCGAGGGCGGCCACGGCCGCGACGATCAGCGCGACGATCCAGGCGTCCACGCCGGGTCAGCCCTCCCTCTCTTTCTCAGCCCCCTCGCCCCCGCCCTTGCAGTAAAACACTAATGCCGTGTCGCCGTACGTCCTCTCGCGGACGCGCTCCAGCCCGCCGTAGCGGGGCGCCCGCGCCTCCTTCTTGAAGACCGAGGCGACCACGACGGCCCCCTCGCTCAGCAGGGCGTCGAGCTGGCCGAGGCGCTCCAGCGTTCGCTGGGCCAGCCCCTGTTCGTACGGCGGGTCTAAAAACACAAGATCAAAGCGCTCGCCCCGCCGCCAGAGGCGCTCCAGCGCCCTCAACACGTCGTCCTGGACGATCGCGACGCGGTCGCGCAGCCCCAGCTCCAGGGCGTTGCGCTTTAGAGCTTCTATGGCTTCGCAGCTCGCCTCGACGAACACGGCGAACGAGGCGCCGCGGCTCAGCGCCTCCAGCCCCACGCTCCCCGTGCCCGCGAACAAATCTAGCACGCGGGCCCCCCGGACGACCTCCCCCAGCGCGCTGAAGAGCGCCGCCCGGACTTGATCCTGCATGGGCCGAAGCTCGAGGCTCCGGCCTCGAGGGGCGTGCAGCCGCCGCCCGCGCAGCTCCCCGCCCGTGATCCTCATGGCTCCCTTATGGCTGCTTTTCAACGAGCTGAAGGGCGCGCTCCAGCCGCTTGAGCGTCTGGGCCTTGCCCAGGAACTCGAGCGTTTCAAAGAGCCCCGGCCCCCTGTCCGTGCCCGTGACGGCGACCCGGCAGGGCTGGGCCAGCTCCTTGAGCTGCCTCCCTTGGGCCTCGAGCCACGCCCGGATGCGCGCCTCGAGCTGCGGGGCCGTCCACTCGGCCTCGGGCACGTCCTTCAGCGTCCCCAAAAGCCCTTGAAGCAGCGGGGCGCGCTCGGGCGTCAGCCACGTCGCCACGGCCTTTTCGTCGTACTCGACGCGCTCGGGGTCGGGGACGACGAAGGGGACGGCCGCCTCGGCCAGCTCCACCAGGGTGCGCTTGCGCTCCCGGAACAGCTCGACGACCCGCGCCCAGCGCTCCTCCCCGACGCCTTGGGCTTCCTCCTCGCTCAAGAAGCCCTTCTTCACGGCGAACTCGCGCACGAGCCGCCCCAGGCGCCGGGGGTCGCCCGTCTTGATGTAGTGGTGGTTGAGCCAGAGGAGCTTCTCCTCGTCGAAGATCGCGGGCGAGGGGTGGATCGCCTCCAGCGAGAACTTCTCGATCAGCTCCTCGCGCGAGAAGATCTCCTGGTCGCCGTGGGACCAGCCCAGCCGCGCCAAATAGTTGACGAGGGCCTCGGGCAGGATGCCCCGCTCTCGATACTCGAGCACGGCCGTCGCGCCGTGGCGCTTGCTCAGCTTGGTGCGGTCCTTGGCGAGCACCATGGGCACGTGGGCGAAGACCGGCGGCGTCGCCCCCAGCGCCCGATAGATCAGGAGCTGCTTGGGTGTGTTCTTCAGGTGCTCGTCCGCCCGGATGACGTGCGTGATCCCCATCGTGTGGTCGTCGACGACGACGGCGAAGTTGTAGGTGGGCCGCCCGTCCGAGCGCAGGATGATGAAGTCGTCGAGCTCGCGGTTGTCGAACTCGACCCGCCCCCGCACGACGTCCTCGACGACGGTCACGCCCTCCTTGGGCGCCACGATTCGGACGGCGGGCCGGCGGCCCTGGCGCTCAAGCGCCTCGCGCTCCTCGGGCGTCAGGCGACGGCACGTCCCGTCGTACAGGGGGGTGCGCTTCTCGGCGAGGGCTCTCTTTCGCTTGGCTTCCAGCTCCTCGGGCGTGCAGTAGCAGGGGTACGCCCGGCCCTCTTCGAGGAGCCGCTCGGCGTACTCGCGGTACAGCGCCAGGCGCTGGCTCTGGAAGTACGGCCCCTCGTCCCAGTCGAGCCCGAGCCACCGCAGGCTCTCGAGGATGGGCTCGATCAGCTCGGGCCGGTTGCGCTCGACGTCCGTGTCCTCGAAGCGCAGGATGAAGGCGCCGCCGTGCTTGCGGGCGAAGAGCCAGTTGAACAGCGCCGTTCGCGCCCCGCCGACGTGCAGCTCGCCCGTCGGGCTGGGGGCAAACCGCACCCTGGGCCTTCCCGTCCCCGTTTCCGTCGCCAAGCCGGATCACCTGGGAGAGGAGTGTAGCAAAATCGACGTTGGGTGTCAGAAGTAGAAGTGGAACCCGACGCCCCCGGCGATCCAGCGGAAGTCGTAAAGGTTCTGAAGGTTGAGGGCGAAGCCGTAGTCGATCACGGGGAAGACGCGTTCGATCGGCCAATGGCTGATCTCGATCTCGCCCAGCACGGCCAGCATCGCCCGCTCCAGCCGCGGCGGCTCCCCCTCCACGAACGTCAGCGTCACGGACGGCCCGCCCGTGGCGTAGAAGTCGGCCCGCGGGTTGTCGCTCACCCGCTTGAGCCCGCGCACGGAGAGGTGCAGGCGCAGCGCGTTGGGGCAGCGGGGCGGCTCGACGACGGGCTCGGGCGGCCCCTCCTCCCCACCCTCATCGGGCGGGGGCACCTCCACGCGCACGCGCCCGTAGTCGCAGTCGGGGATCGGGGCCAGGTTGAGCTCCAAGCCCGTCGAGTCGTCCAGCCAGTAGCGCACGCTGATCCCCAGGAACGGGAAGTTCGCGTGGAGGCCGACGGCCCACGCCCTCCCGCTCTCGCCTCCCGTCCCCGCGCCCGCAGCGCCCTCGTCGCCTTGAGCCTGGCCCTGTGTCGGAGCGAGCGCGAGCGCGAGCGTGAGCGCGATCAACAAGCCCGCCAGCACGGGGCCCCAGCGCAATCGGGTTCGAGTCCGAGTCACGGCCTCACGCTCCTTGTTCTTTGGTTCTTGTTGAGGGCCAAGCGCGGTTGGCGCTTGCTCACTCACTCGTTGTAGATGGGCACGCCCGTCTCGGGCTTCCCGGTGATCGCCTTGAAGCGTTGTCTCAAGTCGCGAAAGACGGGGCCGGGCTTCCCGTCGGCGACGGGCCGTCCGTCGATCTCCACGACGGGGATGAGCTCCGCGGCCGTGCCCGTCAAAAACACCTCGTCGGCGCCGTAGAGCTGGGCCACCCCGAAGTACTCCTCGCGGACGGGGTAGCCCGCCTCCCTCGCCAGCTCGATCACCACCCCGCGGGTGATCCCCGGCAGGTTCGTGGTGACGGGCGGCGTGTACAGCACGCCCTTCTTGACGAGGAAGAGGTTGTCGGCCGTCCCCTCGGCCACGAAGCCCCGGACGTCGAGCATGATCGCCTCGTCGGCCCCGGCGGCGATCGCCTCCAGCTTGGCCATGATGTTCGTCAAATAGTTGAGGGATTTGACGCTGGGCGGCAGGCTCTCGGGCGGCCGGGCGCGGGTCGAGGCCACGATCGCCCTGAGCCCCCTCTCGTACAGCTCCTCGGGGTAGAGGGTCTTCCAGTCCTTGACGAGGATGATCACGCCCGGCTCCGGGCACTTGCGCGGGTCGATCCCCAGGTCGCCCACCCCGCGGGTGACGATCGGGCGGATGTAGGCCGTCCGGAGCCCGTTCACCCGGAGCGTCTCCAGGATCGCCTCGCGCAGCTCGGCCCGCGACATCGGGATCTCGAGGTTGATGGCCCGCGCGCTGTCGTAGAGGCGGTCCAGGTGCTCCTCGAGCTTGAAGACGTAGCCGTCGTAGGCGCGGATGCCCTCGAAGACCCCGTCGCCGTACAGGAACCCGTGGTCGAAGACGCTGACCTTGGCCTCCTCCTCCGGGACGAACTCGCCGTTCAAGTAGACTTTTAAGCCCATGGCGTACCCCCTCTCGTGACGGAAGCGCCCGGTACACCCTACACCACGGGGGCTGGCGAAGTCAAGCGGGCGCGTGCTATCCTAGCGCGAAAGCGCGAGAGGAGGCCGACGAGGATGCCCGCACTGCTGCACCTTAAGGGCCAAAAGCGCGACTTCGTCTCGCTGGCGGACTACAGCCGGGAGGAGATCTGGGAGCTCCTGCGGACGGCGAAGCAGCTCAAGGTCGCGCACAAGGCGGGGCAGGAGCGGCCCGCCTTGAGGGGCAAGACGCTGGCGATGATCTTCCAGAAGCCGTCGCTGCGCACCCGCGTCTCGTTCGAGACGGGGATGACCCAGCTCGGCGGCCACGCCATCTATTTGGGCCCCGACGACATCAAGCTCGGCGTCCGCGAGACCCTCGAGGACGTGGCCAAGACGCTCTCCCGCTACGTCGACGGGATCATGGCCCGCGTCTTCGCCCACCGCGACGTCGAGGAGCTGGCCCGCCACGCCAGCGTCCCCGTGATCAACGGGCTCTCCGATCGGGAGCACCCCTGCCAGATCCTGGGCGACCTCCTGACGATCTGGGAGCTGAAGGGGCGCGTCGAGGGCCTCACGCTCGCCTGGGTCGGCGACGGGAACAACGTCTGCCACTCGTGGCTCCAGGCGGGGCCGAAGCTGGGCCTCACCCTCAAGGTCGCGACGCCCGAGGGCTACGAGCCCCTGCCCGAGATCGTGGAGTACGCCAGGCGTTTTGGGCCCGAGCGCGTGACGCTGACCCACGACCCCGCGGAGGCCGTCTCGGGCGCCGACGTGGTGTACACGGACGTCTGGGCCTCGATGGGCCAGGAGGCGGAGGCCGAGCGGCGCCGCAAAGCCTTTAAAGCCTTCCGGGTGAACAAGGAGCTGCTGAGGCGCGCCAAGCCCGACGCGATCGTGATGCACTGCCTCCCCGCCCACTACGACGAGGAGATCGCGCACGAGGTGGCCCACGGGCCGCAGAGCGCCATTTTTGATCAAGCCGAGAACCGCCTGCACGCGCAGAAAGCGCTGTTGGCCCTGCTGCTGCGCTAGGCGGGCTGCCGGGTGCCCATGGGGCTCAAGCTGGCGATCACGGGCCGCCCCGGCTCGGGGAAGACGACCCTCGTCAAGCGCGTGGTCGAGGCGCTGCGCGATCATCTTGACGTCGGCGGGATCTACACCCAGGAGCTGCGCGACGCCCGAGGGCGGCGCGTCGGCTTCCAGATCGTCGATGTGCAAACGGGCGGGACGGGCCTGCTGGCCCACGTCGAGCTCGACGACCCTGAGGCCCCGTGGGTGGGCAAGTACCGCGTGAACGTTCGGGACGTCGAGCGGGTGGCCGTGCCCGCGATCGAGCGGGCCCTGGAGGGCGCCCAGCTCGTCGTGATCGACGAGGTCGCGCCCATGGAGCTGACGAGCCGGGCGTTCCAAGACGTCGTGGCCCGGGCGCTGGAGCTGGAGGGCGAGCGAGCGCTGATTATCACGTTCCAACAGCGGTCGCGCCACCCGCTCGTCGAGCGCCTGCGGCGCGCGTGCGAGGTGTACGAGGTCACGCCGTCCAACCGCGAGCGGCTCTTTCACGAGCTGCGCGAGCGGCTCCGCTTGACGCTGGGAAAGCCCGATGAGAGCGAGGGACCAGCATGAGATGCGCTGAATACGTCCAACGCGCGCTGGGGGTCGGCCTTGCGGCCGCGGTCGTGGGCGCCCTGGCGCTGGAGGGCGGGGCTTCCTCGTGGGCGACGCGGCCTCGCTCGCCCTGCGGGGCGCTCGGGTTGAGGCCAACGGCACCGACGACGCGGCGTGCCCTTTGACGACTTCCAGGGGCGCGTGACCTTCGAGGGGGAGAACGAGATCCGGGGCAACGACGCCTCAGGCAACCAAGCGGGGAAGGGCAACCCCGGCGATCACCCCTTCCGGGACGCCCCGACGGCCAGGTCTGCTTGCCGTAGGGGCGTACGGGGCGCGCCTAGCTTGACACGGTGCAGGGGCACACGTAGAATAGATGCGCTCTTCGTGCGCCCGTAGCTCAGGGGACAGAGCGCTGGCCTCCGGAGCCAGAGGTCGCAGGTTCGAATCCTGCCGGGCGTACCAGCTTCCCGCTCTCGGAGGGATGGCCGAGCGGACGAAGGCGGCGGTCTTGAAAACCGCTGGGCGAAACGCCCCGGGGGTTCGAATCCCTCTCCCTCCGCCACGCCCGCTCGCTGGCCAGCCGACCGAACGAGCTTGACTTGACAGCGGCCCCCTTCGGGTGGTACGCTGAACGACAGCGACGCGGAGAGGTGCTCGAGCGGCCGAAGAGGACGGCTTGCTAAGCCGTAGCCGGGGTAAAACCCGGCCGTGGGTTCGAATCCCACCCTCTCCGCCAGCTCTACCCGCCCGGGTAGGTGAAGTCGTCCCCCTCGTCGAAGACGTCGATCTTGACCCGCTCGTCGGGCTTCGCCCAAGGCTTGATCTCCTCCACGGCCTCGGCGCGGATGAAGTGGGCGAAGTACCAGATGGCGTCCTCGCGCTCCGGCTGCGGCCTGAACTTCAGCGCCTTGAAGATCTGCTCGACGTAGGGTTCGTCCTCGGGGTACTCCATCGGGTAGTGGGAGAAGCGCCGCTTGACGTCCGTGATCACGAAGCCCATCCTCAAGATTTCCTCCTGGATGCGCTTCCACTTGGGGCGGGAGCACTCCAACGTCGTCAGGCCCACGTAGCCGACGCCGCCGGGCTTGAGCGTCGCCGCGCCCCGCGAGAAGAACGTGAGGAACCCCGAGACGGTCTCCAGCGGCTCGCTCGCGAAGAGGTCGCTCTGCCCAAGCAGCCCCTTGGGCAGGGGCTCCTCGACGTTGTACGTGTGGACTTCGAGGGGGAAGCCCCGGCGGCGGGCGCACGCCTCGAGGAAGGCCGTGATGCGCTCATCGATCTCCAGCACGATGATCCGCTCGGGCAGGCCCGTGAGCGCCAGCGCCAGGCTGAGGTAGTCGTCGTCGCCGACGACGGTGATCGTCTTGCCCGCCAGCCCGTCGAGGGCGTCCATCTGGCAGACCTTCGCGACGGCGCTCTCGACGTCGATGTTGCCTTGAAAGTACTTGGGCGTGGTGAGGGGGCGCTCCTGGAGCAGCTCCTCCAGCTGGACCCACAGCTCCTTGGCCCGGCCGAGGTCGATCCCGCGGCCCTTGCAGCTCGGGCAGGGCCGGACGCCCAGCGTCCGGGGCGCCCGCTCGACCAGCGCGGGCGCGAGGGCCAGCCGCCCGTCGTCCTCGACCCGCAGCTCCCCGGCCTCGTACATCGCGTTGACGGTCCGAACGAAGTCCTCCAGGCGCCCGTCCCAGCGGCTCAACAGCTCCCAGAAGCTGAGCCGCTCCCCGTCGAGTCGTCGCACGAGGTCCGCCTTCAAGCGCTGAGCGTTCATGCTCTCCACCCTCCTCCGCGTTGACGACAGAGGAGGCCCTCGTTGGGGGCCTCCTCTCCCGGCCTTACGGCACGAATATGAGGGCTGTTCGTCGAGCGCTAGCGTAGCACGCGGATGGGGGCTTTGCCAACCGGGCGGGGGCGGGGTAGACT